>JANWJI010000157.1 GCA_025449515.1 Nitrososphaeraceae archaeon
GTACGCAGTAAGATGAATCGACTCCGCTAACATTGGATATCAATACAACTCAGAAGATACTTACAGTACAGCTTAGCTTTATCGATCAAACACACTTTGCTTGTAACTCAATAAAACTCTACTTTTCTGACGGGTTCTTATTTAATGAATTCTCATTATTTCTAATCGTACCCATGTGATCAATTGTAATAATACGAATTTCTAGTCTTACGAGAGGTGTCCTGACTCTTGTAAATCTATTATAATTAAATTTCCAAAATCTAGTATTATTGATATTATTAATTAGAGCATCGATGTTTGATAATTGCTAATTTGCATTAATGTGTTTGCTAGGATTGTTGGTTACTCATTCAAATTGACAGTCGATAAATAGGACCTACATCTCATTAATATGATAGTTTTTAGATTTCACCTCAAATTTTATCGGAACTCGAATCGGTTATTATATGGCAGTAGAATAATTCGCTTTCTATAATTCTCCCTGTTCTTTATATGCGGCATTTGTAAGATAATTTACATCACATTCAATAGAACCTATTCTTATTTCTCAATAATCGTTCCTAATAATAATTGTATTCAAATAACGATAAATTCAAACACACGTATTTCTGTCAACATCTTCTATTGGTAACTGATCATTGTATATGTATAGTATGAAATACTGAATTTCTATCACAATGTGAGCTATAAAACATGTCATATGTTGTTGTCATGTCATAATGTTATCTTGTCAGGTCGGAGAAGCATTAGTTTGGTTTATCAGATATATTTTGGAATGGTTTAATTGTATTTGTTTTCTTTTTTCATACAATCATGAATCTTAGATATAAAGTAAATATTTCCGTGCAATTGGCGCTCAAGGATCTGTTCCATATTATATGAACACACTATCCTATCTATGTATTCTTCCTGATAGGAATCCGTCCCATCTCTTTTGCCAATACTTCTCCCACTTTTTCATCAATATTTGAGATCAATGCAAATTCAATAGGATCTACTTTATTATCAATCATTATCTTAATTAGATAAGGTAAATAATCTGCGCCAAATGTACTCCTTGACAAATGAGCCTTTTGAGCTAAACTGGAAAGCACGATTTTCATAGATTGACCTCTCGCGAGTATAGGTCCCATTACAGGCCATATCATACCATATTGACTATACTTTATCCCCTTGTTGTGTGAATATTCGTATAAGCCGTAAGATATCATATCGTTAAGATACTTAAGGAGACTCCAATGTCTATGTCGTCCAGCCCTACCAACTATCATATCAACCTGAGAAAGTACATCGAGTAGGGCAGCCATGCTCTTCTTATCAACTTGCCGAGACGAAGAAACTATGCTTGAAAAAAATGCATTTATTAAATCCCTTCTTCTTTCCTCTGTTGACATACCGAATCTAGGATCAGCATACATTCCGTTAGTACGCGATAAGAACGATTTACCCTTTTCAACTGAACCCGAGGAAAAATAGCCGTTTATTGTATTTCCGATATCAATCTCAGTAGTGTCTCCCTTGGTGGCGTTATATCCAGCAAGCCTTGATTGTGCGATATTTAATAATGATCTAATGTCCCCACGACAATCCGATGCAACTGAAATTTTTTCTTCTAAACTCAATTTCTTATTTTCAATTCTTAAAATATGTTCCAAAAATAACAAAAGCAGTCTAGGAGGAATAATCTTGTATTCTATTGGCCTGCATACTTTCGCCAATTCTTTGATCTTGGTATTCTTAGAATTAGCTGCAATGATTACAGGTATAGTGGGCTCTTTCAGTATTTTTGTTAGGTATTCTAATCCACCTGTGTCGTGTCTACTTGATATCCCATCAATCTCATCCAAAAAAAGTAACATGGGTTTTCTGAATATGCTAGTGTTGTTAAGTATCGGGATAATTCTTTTCTCTAAATCATCCCTCGCTCTTGTATCGCTTGCATTCATTTCTATCAAATCATAATTGAATTGCTGAGCTAATGCATGGACTAGTGAAGTTTTTCCAGTTCCAGGAGGACCAATAAGTAGCAAAGGCTTGCTTCCATTAATCCAATGTGTAAGCCATTTAACTACAGCTAATCTGGCATCCTCATTACCTATCATGTCTTCTACTTTCTTTGGTCTATATTCCCTAGCCCACATTATCTTCTCATATCGTTAGTAATTATTTCATTATTAAATAGAACGTCCAGAAAAATTTTCTCGAGATGCCTTACAATTCTCAATTAAGAATTAGAACTGATATTTTGAAGGGTTTGGTACAAACTTATCTATCCAAGATCTTATGAGTTAAAAAAGGTGCTGATTGAATCATATTTTCATGGAAGATCTAGTTTAATAATCCATGAATTAAGAATTAAGGTAACTTGTAAATGTTAAATTCACGCAATATTTACATTTGCATACAACAATTGCAAGTCAATTAGTATACTATTAATGACACAGATTGCCAACTATGCCATGTTATGTCTTAAATAAATAGCAAAAAGAAACAAATATTTCTCTGTTCTTCGTAATTTTAGACATCGTATTGATAACGATATGAAAAATTTGATTTATGACTATTTCAAATATATAATACCTACTTCAATAATTGTGATATTTTGTTTTAATATGGCGTTACATGGCTATCAATTTAACCTTGTTTTAGAGCCTATATATGCACAAACATCGAGTTCGAGTGCAATCACAAATCGTAGTGTTCTGAACACACAAGATCAAGATTTAACACCCTCCCCCACCATAGTTAAAGAAAAATTGCCTAGCGTAAAGATTACTTCTCTCAGTAAGGGACAACAAGTTTCAGATGGAAAACTTGAGATTTTCGGTACTTCATCAGATAGCCCGACTGCCCAATGCAATGTTTCGGTCATACTAAATGGGATTAAACCATATCAGAATGTGATCCCTAGTGGACAAGGTGAAACTGGCGATTTTTCAAAATGGAAGTACTCATTTACACCCCAATATGGTATTATTAATAAAGGGATGAACAAGATAACCTCTAAAATATCTTGTCTAGATGAATCTGGAACAGATCTTACAAAATTTAACAGTGTTAATGTGATTGGCACATCAAATAATTCTCTTTCTGTTAGCCAGCCATCACTGAAATTAGAATCGACAGCTGCAGGAAATAGAACGACACAATCATCAACGACTGACACAGTCGGATCAAATGAATCCAAACGATCTATTCAGGAAACGAAAACTGAAGATCGTAATCCAAATTCAAAATCATTATCTCTTTTCTTTAATATTGATAGGGATCCAGTTATACGTGGACATGTACAAACTATTACTGTAGCACTATATGATTCTAATACAAATGCAAGAATCGTCGGCGCTAAGGTCACAGGTCAGATCGCTGATTCTTTTGACTCGGTCAAGAAGGAATTCGCAGGAACTACTGATACTAAGGGAGAGTTTTCGTATTCTTGGAAGATACCAGAGACCGGTAAATTAAATGATGATTACAAAGTAAAAGTAGATGCATCTGCAAGTGGATATCCACGCGAACTATATACCACTATTTTCAAAGTAAGAGGTGGCCATAATTCAGATACTCCTTTTATTCTAGCACAGGCTAACAGCAAATTCAATGATGGGTTAGTTGATAGTATAAATGATTTTACACAAGGTATGTTGGATAGTGTCGAGCAAAAGCTCAATACTACACGTAACGGGTAACTTTGAGGATACCCAAACAGGTATCATTATTGATATTTTCTCTGATTCTCAGTCGTAAATAAATAGGTAGTTTATTTGTCGATTATAAAGATGTATATGATTAGCAGATGATGTTTTCTATTAATCTTGAGCACAATGAGTAGTGATCCACTTTGTTTGCTCGATTCGGCGATTCAATTATGGGTATTTTTTTGAATATTCAATCGACTATTATATTTGATAAATTCGTCTTTGGCTTAGGAAATCTTAGGTTCATACTCTTAAGAATACTAACAATAATATAAGCTACAGCGAAATTTCGGAACCATTTCGCATTTGCTGGAATAATATACCAAGGTGCCCATTTAGTACTGCATTTACTTAGCACATTTTCGTGTGCCTGTATATAGCGATCCCAATGTCTGCGTTCAAGTATGTCACTATCCGAGAATTTCCACTGTTTTGTTGGGTCATTGAGTCGTTCATGCAGTCTCTTCTTTTGCTCATCTTTACTTATATGCAAGAATAACTTAACGATCTGAACGTCATTTTCAACTAGGTATCTCTCGAACTCATTTATCTGCTTATATCTTTTATGACAAGTACTCTTTGATAATAATTTATGAACTGATACCTCTATTACATCTTCATAATACGAACGATTAAATACTACTATTTGGCCCTTTGCTGGAATGTTTTTATGTGCACGCCATAAGTAGTCGTGTGATACCTCTTCATTATCAGGAGTCTTGAAGGAAATAGCTCCACAACTTTGGGGATTAAAGGCACCCATGACATGTCTTATCGTACTGTCCTTGCCAGAAGTATCAATTCCTTGAAGAACTATTAATACAGCTTTGCCTTTGTCCGCAAACAGCTTGTATTGCAAATCGGACATCTGATTCATGAGATCAATTAATAAATTCTGGGCATGTTCTTGATTATATTCTGCTGCTATATAATCAGGATCCCAATTCTTGAGCTTTATTTCTGTACCTTTTCTAATCATTAGTCTTCTAGTCATGTTTATTTTTGTAATTGTCCTCATAGACAGTGGGAACACAACTCAAGTTAAAATATCTAGCATTAACATCGATCTGTTCAATGTTCTGTAACTATTCCCTAAAACATATCACACATATAATTTTGATCTCTACATTAATAAGCTATGATCTTAATTGGTGGTATCAAATGTACTAGAATATAATGAAAAAGTAGGTTTATTAAAGAATGCTTTGATTTTAGCTTGTTAATATGAAATTATTATATTATATAGCATACAACAAAATAGGATGTCAATTCTTGAGAAATGTGTTAGAGACATGGTAAGAAGAGAATCAACAAGATCGAATTATGATTATAGTTATTTATTACGATAATAATAGATGCAAAAGTAATGATCATTAATACTTAGTGTGATAATATCAGGCGCATTCTAATCAAGTATTATTAATAATGCGGCATTCTAACATCTTGACTAATTAAATTTATCTTAACGCTTGCAGATTTAGCGAGTTTATAGTCGCATGGGTGATCCAAAGATATATTACTATTAAAAATATCGAACAACGCGTATATACCTTATGCATTTTTATAGATGACGTCTACATACCGTAGTATACAACAGGCCAGGTTAATAGTTTAAGATTATTTATGGAAAAGACAA
>JANWJI010000158.1 GCA_025449515.1 Nitrososphaeraceae archaeon
CATTCTTTTTCATGGATTAGATTAAACCTTCTATTGATTTCTATATGGATACACTTCCTGACAGGAGTGTAACCCATGTTTGTAAGCTAAATTGTCATCTATGTCAGGAAGTACAACAACTAGTCGGCCTAGATGGCCTTGAGCTAGATTTCCACGTCTGTAAGTAGGTGGCCGTAACATCAGGAATATTGGTCCAAATTGGGCGAGATAAATGCGGGAGATCAATTACATCGGAGAATTCATCATTTGAATTACTGCCTGGCTACTAGAAATATGGTCTTTGTTTATGGTGCAGGCTTCACTCAAGTTGCTTGTTGGTTCAACTGTAATTGTCTTCATGCAAGCATCTTCGTAGTAAAATTCATTTTCAAGTGCTCATCAATGATAGCCACATATTATCATAACGAGACTAGCATTGGTCAGCCAACCATGTAGGTGATCATTAGGAGAGTTACGTGAAATGACATGACTATTACTTGCTTTGGGTTATAAGAAGCAGATAAAAAATACTGCAGAACAACGCACTGCGTTCATCAGCTTTTTAAGTCTTATTGCGAGAGTGCAAAAGCTGAGGACTATTCTGTATGAAAAAATTAGAGATAATAATTCCACATAGAAGATTAGACGATGTTAGTGAAATACTGAAAAGTGCCAATACGGGCGGAATGAGTCATTACAAAATTGAGGGGAGAGGAAAGGTGAAAGCAGAACCTGTTGAAGTTGCTAGAGGTACCGCTAGTTACACTCCAGAATTTATTCCTAGGACTAAGGTTGAGGTTATTATTAGAGATGATCAGGTTGAAGCGGTGATTAATAAATTAGTTGAAAAATTAGGTGGTGATGCTCTAGGAGGAAAATTATTTGTAACAGATGTGCAAATTGCAGTAGATTTATCATCTAAACAACGTGGAGAATCAACAATCTAGTGTTGGAAAGATAACTTGTTCAAGATAACCATAATTTAGTAAATAGCGAAGAATACTAACAACAGCTCATTATAATATTTATCATTCTATCAATAACTCTTTCTTTAATATTATTCTATTCTTGTCTCGTCCGTGTTTACTTAACGATAAAGATATAGCCGCTAACATCCTCTAGTATTATATGAGCTTGTTTTAAGGTGAGAGAACATCCACAGAGGTGATGCTTTATGCATTATACTTATATTTTCTAGGCCTAGGTTTCAGAAATACATCTAAAACAATCCAACCATCCGAAGAAGGAGGAAGGAGTCATGTTGCTATATAGAAATGGGTTCAGAGATTCAATCCCAGACGTCTTTACCGTTGTAAAAGAGTATCTGCTTTTCTAATTGATGAAGCCATGTTACAGATTGGCTTTGACCAAGCTTGCTTATGGGTTGCCGTAGAACCAATAGACAGACAAATTCTTGGAGTTTACATCTCAAGACATAGGAATATGATAGTTGCTGAATCAAGATTTATGGCAAACACATTGTTTTTAGTGATGTGGGAACATGGTATCCGGAAGCACGTATATCATTAGGACTAGAACATAGATTGCATTCGTCATATGAAAAGAGTATAGTTGAGAACTATAGAATATCTAAAGGATAGGATAGGACTGAAGCATTTGATGATTACTATCCATGTATGAGATGGATTATGCAATCTTAGACACGTTCATAAATGGCATTCTATTCGTATTTATCCATAATAGCATTAGCAAATCTATACTAAATTTGATGACCTAAGGAAGCTGAGATATAAGTTAACAGGATTCTTGTCTCCTCTGCCTGTGGGAAAGCATAAATCGAAATAGCGTTATGATATAACCAGACTTTGTGGCTATATCGAAGAGAAGTTCGCGCTCACAAATTACTTTAAATATTTATGGAAAAGGTAGAGCAAATGGGATGTCATTTTGTGAACCTTTGCCATTACCTCCAGGATTAGAACTTTTCGAGTTTGCGTGTGTCGATAATATATCTCCGGCGTTTGCTTTTGTCTTAGCATCGTTACCTGGCGAGGGCAGTATAAACATAGTAGATACTACTTGCGATCCACATGGCGATGTAGCCGCATTACCTATATTTCCGTTAGTGCATGCTTTAGCAGCGGCTTCGTTTATTTGAGATCCTATTGATAATAACACGCCTGTTAACAAGAGTATGAAAGACATGGTCAAAGCTGGCCATAGGATAATTGCACTTTTATGACGGCTATGATGATATTTCGTAGGACTAAATTTTTGATTATTGCTTATTATATTAGATTTAAGGAAATAAATGCCATAACTTTATACTAGGACACTCTAATTACTGTAAAAGATTTTCATTTGTCTTTTGTATTATAGATCTGATTTTTCTTTTGATGGTCATCCATATTATCATGAAAGTAAGTTATGGCAGAATTATATTTTTCAAAATTACTTGTCCATGACTGAAAAGATCGAACCGTACTAACATCATGATAATGCATTGTATAGATCGTAACTAAAAAAATAATAAATCATGCTTTAAATTCATATGTATATCATCATCAAAAAATAGTCAGACAACTGACCTAAAAACCTAATATAAATAATTAGTCAGTGTTAAGTATTAAGTATTACATCATTAGAGTGAGAAATCATAAGATAGAAACAAAATGAAGATTATAGCTAGACTCTTACTATATGAATGAGATAATCAATTTTGATAACCAGGGTATTCTACTAGAAGCAGCTACGTCTGTTACAACTGATGCATGCTTTAATCTCGAAAAAATGTGCTAATAAAAGATAAAGAAAAAAGATGTGTCTTATTTAGCTATATGGGAGAGTAGGAGTTACACCTTGTAATGCCAATATTACTTTGTTTAGAGGCAACTCCCGGTGGAAGACGCAGTTGAGCTAAACAGATTGATAAAACTCGAAATTGAAGAAGGTATTTCAGTCATTGAAGTTGACTGACAAATGAATTCTGGAGAAACATGAATAGTAAGTACTTGGTACTTGGTATGGCTGGGGGATCTAGATATAATAACGAATGGCAATTTTTCGTACAATTAAAAACACTAATTATCTGCCTCAGACTATGTACGATTACAGACAAAAAAAGCGAGGAATGTTTTAGTACATCAGTATTTGATGATATGCAGTGTGTTTCACTGCAGACCAATATTTTACATACCTTCAGTGTATTAATTCACATATGCAAGAGGGCACAGTACTTCAATCCACTAAAAACATTCCAGATAATAGTGAACACAAGAAACGATTACTGCTTGATATATTAAAAGAAAGAGGGATATTTTTTGATTTAGAAACTAAAAAAATAATTGATGATAAAACTAGTCTCGAGACTATTTTGCGAGTTCTACAGAGTGAGAAAGAAAGGGAGATAAAGAACAAGAAGTACCATAAAGTCCCACGTCGTACAGAAAAATCATCTGGAATGGAGAAGAATTCATATGAATCAGTTTATGATTCATGGTATATTGTTTACAAACTCTATGTAATGTGGTTATCGCGTTTTACATCAAATGTTTTCTTATGGTGGACTTGAAATATTAGTCGGGGTGTACTGTTGTAATAATGCACCCTGGTGACACATCTATGGAAGATAAGAAAATATCAGATTTGTATTCACCTAATAGAGATAGTACAAAAATTCAAATGTTACTGTTTGACTAATTCAAGATGAAGGTATAAGATATTAATGGACAATATACAATATGATAAAAACTCAAATGATACATGTATATTTTGCTCGCACACATATTCTATTCATTATTCAAACGATATACATGGATTAGGAAGTATAGATATCAAAGATGTTCGTAGTGGATGTACCTACATCGATCCTGTTAGTGGAAGTCAGTGTTCTTGTCAGGGTTATAGGCCTAATAAAGCCTATCATTAATCTTTTATTTGTAAATACATAGAAATGATGAATTTATTTACAGTCAAGAATGATAATTGTCTATCTCGGAATCCAGGTTCCTTGAGGATGATCATATGAAGTGGAACCATCGATCGCTAGTACAACAAAACCTGCGCCTTGCAAGAATCTACCTATGTCGTGGTCGTTACCTACGTATGACCCTTGTTCTGGGAATATCGCTTCTATTTCCTCTGCTGAGCCTGGAGGTATCGAGACTTCATATACTTTTGATACTGACGACAATGTATGAGTATTGGTAATAATTGAATTGATTGCTGATTTGTTATCAGTGTAGTTATTAGGATTAGCATTAGTATTATAATGCATGGTCCTAATCATATCTGACGCAAAGTTAAAGGAGAGATAACCTCTAGGACCAGCATTGACAATATACCATCTTGTCAGTTCACCTGGCTTGACCTTGAACACTTCTGCATTTTTATTAAGAATTATTTTGCTTACAGTGCCAAATAATGGCATGTATTTATATGCCATACCATTAGTTAATATCAAATCAGGTTTATTTGCAAGAAATTTATTTATATCAAATGAACCTATTACCTTTTTTACAGATGTATGAGTGAATGATATATTTGAAGTATTTGTAAATAATCCACTATCAGTTGTACTGTATATTTCTCCGAATACTATATAGAATTCTTTCGCTACTGGTCTCTCATTTTTAGGATGGACTATGATTCCACCATACATTCCACTAGCAATATGATCCCAGATACCATTCAAATTATCCCCATCACAATGATACATAAAAACACCAGGGTATTCTGCTTTAGCTTTCAATGTACTATTTTCACCAGGCTTTATGGAAGAAATTAAAGCATGGCTTGGGCCTTCTATTCCATGCAAATCTAAACTATGAACAAGTTCTCCTTTATTATATACCGTTATCTGAAATATATCTCCTTGATTGACTACAATAGCTGGACCTGGTATAGTATTATTATATGTCATTGCTTTGTATAAAACGCCGCCTGGATGTAGTGTATTGTCAGGAGAGATCTTTACTATATTTTTATCGTCTGCAATTAAAGTAAATTTCTTTATAGGTTCGTGATTGTTGCGCATATTGGGTTGTGAAGATCCTATTGTTACTGATGATAGAAGAGTCGATTTTTGGTTATGTGATGAAAGGGCTAAAATGTGACTGCTATTATTTTGTAGTAGTAATAGTACTATTTGAAAAATAATCAGCAGAGTTATTACTATTCCCATTCTTAGCTGATTCATACTCCTAGACTAAAAAGATTGTTGTTGGATTATTTTACTTTTTTATTTTCCATCAGTTAAGTTTGACTCCATACGACGGTATCGTCTTCTACTGGATTCATACCTCTTGAAAATAATGTTATTAAATCGTTCTCCACTAATGTGGCATATATTATCAATGACATAAACTCGGACATTAAACGACAATTGAGGATGGTAAGACAGACTCTTTTTTTATGTCTTGACAAAATCTTTTTCCTGTATTGTTTTATTCCCAATGAATCAAATATCAGCTAGTACTGTACCTAATCTATGTCTCTATTTATGGATGGATAATGATCCAGTACAATTGGTAATGCAGTCATCTACATGATTGTGCATATAGATCGCAGCTCGAGTTATAATAACATGACTGGCATAGTGTAACGAAATAGAAGTATTATTGAGACAGATGCGGAAGTTGTAGCATAGACTATTTCTCAAATCTAGCTCATCTTGCAGTAAGTTCCGTAAGATATTTTGATACAATTAGTGCAACTGCTGCAAACCACACTATGGTACCTCTATTGCAATTGGTTTTCTCAAGTAAATACTTGTTCGATGATAATTCTTGATATGTTATAGTTATAGTGTAATATTTTTATCCAAGGCATGATCTGATTTCACTTGTTTTCATAACTATGTCCCAAGGAGTCACTATGGAGTAATCGTCGTATTTTTTACCTTCTAAAATCAAACATGGGTTGCGGATATCCATTAAAAGTTTTGCTGCTTTACTTGTAGCAGTGTCACATTCTACCTTCTTCGTAGATAGTATATTCAAGTGATTTATAATATCAATATTTGCTAAACCTGCAATGCCATTTGCCTGCATGATATTTCTTCCATTATGACTTAGTAGAAATTCTAGTATCTTTCTATCATTTATAATACGAATCAGTTTAGTTTTATTATTTTTATCTTTATTTTTGTTAGTCTTTATGATATTCTCGTCAACTTTACTAGCCTCTCTTATACCTATATTTCGTATATGATATTTGATCATAAGATCAATTACATTTCTAACACTGTTGTTTTTATCTACTGACATTAATGGAGAACAAAGATCTTTTATGGGTCTACCAATATTCATCTTAGCTATTAAAGGTAGGATATCTCTTATAGAAAGTGATGCTACAACCTCTTGTGATGCTGTTGGATCACGACTACGGATATTTTTATCACTATTGCTCGCTATTATAGGAACAAATGCAAATCTCGTTTTATCGAAAATCTTCA
>JANWJI010000159.1 GCA_025449515.1 Nitrososphaeraceae archaeon
GATGGACTTGTTCCTATCGAATAACATAGGATTTGCTACTCATTCCGTAGGCGACCTTGCCCTAAAGAGCAATACCTTCTCTAATAATAGACTAGCAGGTATAACCTTGGTTAACACACATGGTGCTACCCTAGATACAAATATTGTTCAAGGAAGCGACAATGGCATATTCACAGACTCACAGAGCCAAGGCAATCATATAGTGACAAACTCAATGAAACAAAATAAAATAGATATCAACAATGCAAATGGATTACCGTCAAACATCAACTCGAATCAATTCGTTGGAAACAACTGTGATACTAGCAACCCATCTGGCATATGCATTGCAAAGTAAGCAGTAATAACGAGTACGAACGCAACCCATCTTCTTTTTATTCTTATTCTAATTATTATCTTTACAAATTATACGCCTAAGGCCTCAGTTATATTACCGCGAACTGGGTATAACAATAATCTATGATACGGCTGCGTGGACTTTACTACAACATGACTAATAAGACATAGCAAACTAAGAAGTAAAATAATTGACAACGATTTTAGATGCTTCACATCATAGTGTATCGTAATCAAGCCAGGTCATTATGAGCTTTAATACCTCGTGCGTATCTCCTTGTTTCTTGTGACATTGCACTACATTTGTAACTGTACTTTTGCCTAGAATAGAAGATAGAAATAAATAAATTTAATACTAATCCTCTTTCACATGATGAATAATAAACAACACACAAGTTATCGATTATTATCCACAGTAGCCGTTCTAAGTATTCTAATCGGATCAGTGGTTATCCTACATCATGACATTTTTTTTCAAAGGGTTTTTGCACAACAGACAAATAATCCCACCGTTCGCCAAGCCCCGAGTCAGTCATCTGAGGATTTAGTAAAGTCTCTTATGTCTCCAAAATCTCTTATGGAATCAGTTATTAACCAAACTGCCAATACTAATGCGACAAATTTTGCTGCAAAGCAAATTGTTTCTAAAGTAAATGGGACGAATAGTACAGCCGCTGGTATGAATGGGACGAATAGTACAGCCGCTGGTATAAATTCTGTCATACAAAAATTACAAAATACTAATGCGACAAATTTTGCCACTCATGCCATTATAGACGTAATTAAGCGATAACTAGCGAGTACATCATCTGTAATGTGTAGCTGATATGCCCGTAGTAAAATTGGTAAATTTAACCCATATCTTACCTTATCTTGTCTAATCTAGTTATCCTAGTGGCAGAAATATATTCAGTTGTTGGAATTTTACATCTTTATAACTGAGCCTTGCATCATGTGTTGAACAAATATCTTAGAAGATATTCAAACTTGGATATCAAGCTTGGATATCAAGCTTGGATATCAAGCATTTCCCAGATGTGCATCTTTAATCCTGTATCTGGCATACTTGTCGTCCGGAGAATATCTTGCAGGATGAGCGGAAAAAGTAGGTGATTTGCACTTTGGACATTCGTACTTCATTGTATATGCCCCACACGATTGACACCTTCTTAAAAGAAGTCTCATTGTTTAAGCTATCCAGAAGAGTGTGTCTTTTTGGATTCTAGGCGGATGAAATTAAATGCTCCATGGTGTTTGATTATGGATGAGCGAACTTTATCTACCACACTATTCATTATTTTTTCTGCCATCTTGAAATTCTCTGTGGTAATCACGATCCTGTAACGTGGGGCGGCAACGTATGAAATAGCGACATGTGAATTGTTCTTATTACTTTCTACGGATGATAGTACGGATTTGACAATCTCTATTCCATCAGGTTTTTTAATTGAAATCTCAAAAATGCCTCGTATTTCTACGTGTGGAATCTGAATCTTCTTGCTTTCCTCTTCAATTGCCTTAGCAATTTCGGCTGAGAGATCTAGATTCTGAATTGACTCCACTCCTTTTCTGGCTGAGGCCTCGAAAAGATCATATACATAATCGTATTTTTGCAATATCTTTTCTTCGAGTTCCTTCATCTGCGTATCCGTGAGGTTCGCCTTGGACTTGATAATCTCCAGAAATGCCGAAGCTTTTTCACTCTTCTTCACTTCGATCACTTTGGATTTTCTTTCCTCTCCAGAAACCTGTTTTAGGGAAAGGTCAACTTCAGCTCTAGCTTTATCTACCCTAATTACCTTCAAGACCAGTTTTTGTTTAGGTTTTACATACCGCTCAATATTTCGAATCCAACCTGTTGCGATTTCCGAAATGTGAAGAAAACCGGTCAGTCCTTTATATTCATCTAAACCAACATAAGCGCCATGTCCAGTAACTTGTTTAACAGATACAATGACAATGTCTCCTTCTTCAGGGAGTTGTCGCAATTCGGCAGTAACCATTTATAGGGGTAAACCGAACAACTCGCATACTTTAACGTTACCATCCTTACAATCTTCTTACCCTTCATCGCCGTTCAGGTCTTAATTTGGAAGACAATCAAAATAGCTAATTAACAATAGCCATGGGATATAATTAGAGATTCTTACTTGTAAGTAGCAATGTCGGTACAAACACATCCATGAGCATAGCAATTTAGATCAAAGTTCACTTTTTATACATGTTGATTTTATTGGATTTATTCATTAATGCAAACTGATAGCATATTCAACAATAGGGGTCTCATAGTCGTGTACACTGGAAATGGTAAGGGTAAGACTACTGCGGCGTTGGGCATTGCCTTGCGGTCGGTAGGACATGGCCATAAGGTAGGGATGATTCAATTCATAAAGGGTGAATGGTATTATGGCGAACTCACGAGCTCAAAAAGATTGGAGCCCGAATTTGAATTAATAGCAGCTGGCAAAGGCTTCGTAGGAATCTTGGATGATGATCATTCACTTGCCGAACATCAAACTGCGGCAAAAAATGCGGTTGTGCTAGCAAAAAACAAAATAACTTCAGGAGAATACGATGTAATTATCCTAGATGAGATCAACTATGCTATAAAACTGAGTTTAATACCAAAAGAAGATGTGATAAGTATATTGAAATTAGCTCCTAGACAGACGACAATAGTACTTACTGGGAACTATGCGCTTCCAGAAATTATTGATATGGCCGATCTAGTGACTGAAATGAAGGAGATTAAGCATCCTTATCGATCTGGATTGAAGGCGAAGGAAGGTATAGATTATTAGCAGATGAATGATGCTTCGCATGCAACTGCAGCGGAAACATTAGCCCTCAGCATTGAGCCGATGCGCTAACGTATGTTTCATGTTTCATTCAGAAATAACCATGTTCCAGTGAAGAGAATAATTAAGACACAACAATCTATCACCCATGTTTATTTGTGTCCAGCTATGCATTTTCCCCACTATGTCTCGATCTCTTAAAGTTGTAATTTTGGTTCTATAGACTACTTAGTATCAAATCAAGGCTTACGTTGACTCTCTCATTTTCATATTTAATTCAATGCAATTATTAATTGAAAATTAAGTGAATCTTCACGTATATATACAAGCAAAATTTTTACTAGTAATTATATTGAATTTTGAAAAATTGTGTCAACAAGTATTTGCTTTACATGATGACATCAGATATGCCGGAATTATTGATGACTTTGGAGCCCTGATTGCAGGCGGTATGCGTAAAGGAATCGATTCGATTACGGCAGAGGATAATGACGAACTATATTTGGTTCAAACTGCCCTCAGAAAGTCGATGAGGCAAAGATTTGATAAGTCAATGGGTAGAGCTAGGTTTGCATATGTGGAACGCGAGAAAATTTCGATGTTGACCTTCTATATGGAAAAATTTACCCTACTACTGTCTATCGAACCTAATGTAGATTCCCATACGGTGATAGATATTACCAAAGATGTGCAAGATTTGATCGTCGCCAGTAATAGGAAAGAAAGCTAAATTGTTGGACATGAGGTTTTCATTATTGCTGGTGCCTGATGAAATCTGCTTTACCTTATATTTGACCTTGATTATGACTTCAAATTTGGATATTACTAATTTGTAATATTACATGAAAAAGCAGGTCAATTAGTTGAATGGATGGTAGAAACGTATTTATTTAAAAATCAACTTTCCATACCAGTTGTGGGTTTGTTATGGTAATTAACACTGAACTACTTAACGCTCGAAAAAAAATCTCTGATTCGAGGCCTAAATTTGTTAGACAGGAAAGCTGGAGGTATGTTAGATTATCAGAGAGTTGGCGAAGGCCTAAAGGTAAGGATAACAAGATGAGACTTCAGGTCTCTGGCGTACCGCGCCGTGTAAAGGTGGGCTATAGGGGACCCAAGGTAAGCCGGGGACTACACCCATCTGGGTACACAGACAACCTCGTGTTTAACAGGAATGATTTAATGAGATTAGATCCAAAGAAGGATGCAGCAAGAATGGGGCATGCTGTAGGGAAACGTAAGAGAATTGAGATAATCACAAAGGCATCGGAACTGGGGATCAAGATATTGAACGCTGGAAAATTATCGCAAAAAGAGAAAAATGAAACAAATGACGCTGTCAGAACTAAAAAAGGCTAAAAGATGAGAACTCATGGTAGTTAACATAAGAAAGAAGAGAGAGCTAGCAGCAAGAATTCTCGGCGTGGGGATCAACAGGGTCAAGTTTGAACCTGACAAACTTGACGATGTGGCTGATTCAATCACGAGAGAAAACATTAGGAGCTTGATCAAGAATGGAGTAATTTGGACCGGCAAACCTGCTGGTACATCAAGGTCTAGAGCTAAGGCCAAACACATAATTCGAAGAAAACACGGAACAGGGCCCGGTTCCAAGAAAGGGAAGAGATCTACAAGAGTAGGAAAGAAGACGATCTACATACAAAAGGTAAGATCAATGAGATATCATTTAAAGGTACTAAAAGATAGAAATGATATAAACAGGGAAACATTCTGGATGCTTTACAAGAAGGTAAACGGCGGCCAAGTGAGATCACTGGCGCATCTTAGGGATCTGGTGAAGGAAACCAAGCTTCGTTAGCCGGCAGTACAAAATTCGATGGATCTCGAGACGAGATAGAGATCATTTCATGAATTCTGCCCATCTTGAAGTAGGGCCGATGGCTGGCAACCTCATCGGAATTTCTGTCTATTTCTTGGTAGAGCCTATAGGACAGAATTTTGATCCAATATTTTGTAGATATACTCGTTCAAACAATCAAGGCTCAGTTTCATTTCATTTCATTTCATTCATGTTCGAACAAGTCTCTTCCTGAGAAGAGAAATATAATTCAGTACTGCTGCTTTCATCTAAGGAAGTGTACTCGCACAATCCCCACATAGAATCACTCAATTATGATTATAGAAAAAATAATCGCATACGCTATAAATAGGATTTTGAAAAGAGCCTATAGTGTAAATGGGTATTGATATTTCTCCACTGGCTACAACTGCAACATCCATAGGATTCGGCGGAATTACCGGTTTTTTGATAGGGTATGCTATCAAGAAGGTTATGAAAATTATGTTAGTAATACTAGGTTTGTTGTTTGTTGCAGTCATTTCCTTGGAATACCAAAAGCTAATTAGCGTAAACTGGAATAAAATCCAAACAGGTCTATCGAGCGCGTTAGGGAATGTTACCAATGGTCAGATACCTGGGACTCACGAAAATATTGCATCGACTATGTCTA
>JANWJI010000160.1 GCA_025449515.1 Nitrososphaeraceae archaeon
AGATATGGTGTATCCAGAAAGACTTACTATAAGTGGAATAATAGATACAAACGGAAAGGGATAGAAGGCCTATCAGATAACTCCAGAAGGCCTCATAAAATCAACTACAGGAAGATAACATCAGAACTAGAAGAGACAATACTTGATCTGCGATTAACCAAAAGATTTGGATGCAGTAATAGGATCAAGTTTAGATTAAGAAAGGTTGTTGGAATCTCGTTAAGCACCAGAACCATATACAGAATACTAAAGAGACATAGTCTTAATATCCTTGGATGTAAGGCTAAAATAAGAAGCTACAAACGTTTTGTGATGAAGTATCCAATTAATGTGGTATAGATGGATATCCTAGGACCATTTTATATTAGTAATTCCAGTCAAAGGAATTACATCATCAGTTGTTTAGACGATTGTTCAAGAAAAATAACAAGCAGATGGTCTGAAAGAAGGAGGTCAGTTGATGTTCTCAATATACTAGAGGACTGGATAATGACTAATGGTAAGCCCAGTAAGATAATGCACGATAGTGGAAAACAGTTTACGTCCAGAATATTCAGACATTTCCTAGTACACAACCAGATAAAGGATAAACAAATACCAAATTCCTATCCGCAGTTACAAGGAAAGATAGAAGCATATAACAAGATAGTAAAGAATGAATTTCTAGCACTTGAGGATATACCAAACATAGTCGATGGTAAACAAATGTATGATGATAAGTTTGTAAAAGCGTATAATGAAACTAGAGAAATGATATGTTTGTAAAAGCGTATAATGAAACTAGAGAACATGGAGGCATAAACGGTCTTACTCCATCAGAGATGTTTCTACAAAGATTAATTACATCCACCATACATACAAGAACAAGCAGCAAAGTGTAACCCATGTAGGTGTTTGATAATGTAATGTGCAAGTACAACACTAATAATGGGATCCTCGATCCTCGATCCTTTCCGAATTATTGAATAATACTTCCTATGACTGGTCAATCTAATCAAGTAATGACACGAAAGCTGCAATTTAACTGTAATTTATACTTTATAAACGAATTATATCCGAGATACACGTCATACCATTCTAGATTAAGGCAGTTTGAGATAAGAAAATTGACGATCTAGCATATCCTGCTTTTCTCCGGTCAACAAACACGCACTAACGTACGTTTAATGCAATTTAAAAACTTCTTACTAAACTCAATTAATATTTTATCCGCAACTATACTATAAATATAGAAGTACAGTATAAAAAAATGAAAGCCATTACCTGAGCAGGAGATTCTTTTAAGATTAAAGCTCTCTCAACGTCAACATTTGCAATACTAGAAAATTTCTTATGCATCAATTTTTTGGAGACTATCAACGGCAATTGAATTGGAATTTAGGTGACGAGTTATTTCTTACCGAGAGTATGCAATAAGTACAAATATTGAATGAAATAAAACCATTCTACGAATTAATAATCTACAAGATTAACATAACCTAGGTCCAGGACTATGCCAGCACTTAGCTCTATCTTGTTCACATTCATCAATGGGATTAAACACCCTTCGCTATTGAGTAGCCTTAAGTTACTATAGGTAATCATAGCAGCTATTGTCAAGGAGAGCAGAGGTTTAGTAAACTCATATAAAACCAGATTCACCATCTGAGCTTGTTAGCGTACAGATCCGAAAATGTACATTTTACATTATCCATTCTTAAATTCTGAAATCATGACCGAGGTCAGATCCAGAGACGTTACTCCTAATAGATTAGGTTCCGTTCGGTTGTAACCCTTAACTTAATTTAGGCAGGATCTATTATTCTATCGTAAGGATTGTCATGATCAAAATTAGTCATCTTGGGAAGTAATGATATTTATTGCATCTCCCAAATACAGAGAAGATGGAATGACCAAGAAAAGTAAATTTAATATAGTAAAATTAGACTGTGATTGTGATCAATATGATCTATTCAAGAAATTATACCATCATTATGAGAGAACGTTTATTTTCGAATCGTTAGTTGGACCTAAAGAGCTCTCCGAATCATCTATTATTGGTTTCGATCCAAAATACGTTATCACGATGAATGGCAAAAAGCTTACCGTGACAAATAGAAATAAAAAGAAAGTTTATGAAAGCAGTATTGCTGAGCCATTTTCGAAGCTGCGATTGCTTTTGCCTCATGTAATTAATAAGAAATTTAGATATTGTGGCGGTGCAGTCGGTTATGTCAGCTATGAGGCAATTGAGTTGTGGGAAAATGTTACTTCTGATTCTACTCAAATGGAGTCTGAATTCCCCCTCCTTGATTTCGGAATATACCTAGACGGGATAATCTTCAATCACAGTAACAACACTGTTTACTATTTTTACGTTGGAGACAAGAGTAGACAAGATGTAGTTAAAAGAATAGTCGAGGACCGCAGACTTCCGGACGATGGAATAAGATTCTCCTACTCTCGACCCAAATCAAATCTGACTAGGAATCAGTTTATCAAAATGGTAAACAAGGCCAAGAAGTATGTATATATGGGTGATATTTTTCAAGTTGTTTTATCTCGAAAATTAAAGTTTATGCTAAATGGGGATCCATTGACGTTTTATCAAAGCCTGAGAAAGATAAATCCTTCTCCTTATATGTATTTTTTAAAAATGGGTAGGCGTTTTATCGTTGGTTCGAGTCCAGAAATGCTTCTGAGGATTACGAATGACTGTCTGGAAACGTTCCCTATTGCTGGAACTAGACCGGCAGCCAAGAATAGCGACGAAAATAGGCGGCTAGGCCAAGAGCTTCTGAAAGATAAGAAGGAGATATCCGAACACACAATGCTTGTTGATTTGGCTAGGAACGACATCGGAAAGGTGTCAAAATATGGCACAGTGAAGGTCTTAGACCTAATGTCCATAAAGCGATTCAGTCATGTTCAACACATAGTATCACACGTTAGTGGTGATCTAAATGATAACCTCGATGCCTTTGATGCATTCAGGGCTCTTTTTCCAGCGGGAACTGTATCCGGTGCACCAAAAGTTAGGGCAATGCAGATAATAAATGAACTTGAACCTGAACCACGTGGGCCATATGCCGGTGCCATAGGTTATTTCTCGTGTAATGGATCGTGCGATTTTTCAATTACTATTAGATCACTATTCCTAGACTCCAAAGGAGCATATCTTCAGGCTGGTGCCGGAATTGTTTTCGACTCCGCTGCTAAAAACGAATGGAATGAAACGCAGCATAAATTGCAAGCCCTGTTGCTTGCGATGAAAAGATCTAAGAAATGAAATGATCGAATGTGATCTTATGCATAATTGAAGCGATGCCAATAATTAAGAATTGGATCGTCATTGTTTTGAAAATGCAACATATTTGTTATATTAGGACAAATCTTTGGCTGTGTCTGATTCTGGGCTACTTGATTAAGTATGTTGTCAGCTAGTCTGTGGATCGACTATTGTTCATTCATATTTATGATGAAATCGGTCGAACTCAAGGAGTTTCCACAGAATTTGCATCTTCCGTTGTGTGGACGAAGAAGATCTCTTATAGCCTTTAATTGTATAATCTTGCTTATCAGACTACCGCATTTCCCGCAGGTCACCTCAATGCAAGGATATGACATCTCGGTAATTTTCATATGCATCGCATTTGAGTTATTCCGTCAGAATAACTTGACCAATCAGTGTTTTATTATTCGTTCCATATATACAAAAGTCGAAATATAGTAATGAGACTATATGTATATGTAAGTGGATGTATTGAATTCCAATCAAAGGCGGTGACAATTCTTTGGATTTGAATTAGGTAGAAATAGATAGTGCAATTAGAATGATGTTGCTGATGCCAGTGGATCCAGTCTGTGGAATAGAATTAGAAGAGGAAATGGCAGTTTCATTAATTCACAACGGTAAATCATACTTCTTCTGTTGTGAAGGATGTAAAGGGATCTTCATTAGAAAACCCAAGAAGTATGCGAAGAATAGATTAATATAAATACTAGACTGGCTTTTCCCTGATTTTAATTACTATTTCAATTTAATGGAATGATAATTTGTAAAACTATAATTTTAACATCGTATCGTGACTTTCAAAAATCGTCGAAAAAGGAAGTATGAGACATAGGTTGATACAACTTAATAGTGCCAAAAAACTGCATTCGAATATGAAAGCTGCGTTTGTGGGAAGTCGATCTAGTGTTGTGGTTAAAGATATACCCGTGCCAAAAATAAGGCGAGGAGATATACTTGTACAAATGCGCGCATGTGGCCTCTGTGGTTCTGACCTAGAGAAAATTTATGGAAAGTATGGGATGAGATCCGGCAGACTTGGACATGAACCTGCTGGTGAGATTGTGAGCATCGGGGGGCAAACGAATGATTTTCGAGAGGGCGACAGGGTATTTGTCCACCATCATGTCAGCTGTTCTTCGTGCTATTTTTGCCTACACGGCAATTCTACGATGTGTTCAATGTACCAACAAAGTAATATAGACCCGTGTGGCCTTTCTGAACAGTTCCTAGTACCGCAGGGGAATATCGAACGTGGAGGTGTATTAAAGCTACCAAGTAATGTTACCTTTGAGGCTGCTTCTTTAATTGAACCTCTAGCGTGTTGCCTGAGAGCTATCAATAAGAGCCGATTTCAGTATGGAGATAATGTTGCCATATTCGGGGCAGGGCCAACTGGCGTAATGCTAGCTGCCCTGGTTCGGTCTTCTGGGGCTAGTAATGTAGTACTTATTGATTATAATCAATTTAGACTGGATTTCTCAAAGAGGTTTGGTGATTTCGAGACTTTGAACGCAGCGGATGGGTCATTAAAGAATTCAATAAATGATTTAACAGAAAAGAGAGGTGTGGATATATCCATAGTAGCGACCGGCAATCCGACAGCTGTCCGAAATGGATTACAAGTCACACGAAAAGGTGGGACAATAGTTCTCTTCGGGGTCCCGTCAAAGGATGCAGAGATGCCTCTAGACTTATCATGGATCTATGCGAACGAACATTGTATTGTTCCTAGCTACGCGGCTTCTGAGATTGAGACCAATCTATCATTAAAGATCATAGCAAACGATCGATTAAATATCGGAGGCTTGGTGACTCATCGGTATGCAATAGAGCGTACGGCTGACGCAGTTAGGGAAGCACATAAGGCAACTGATACAATGAAAATAGTCATCACGAATTAGAATCCACCAAACGCAAGACCCAATTTCAATATTTAAATATTAATTTCAAATAGAAAGGTAGGAAGATAAATGGATTGGGGAATGCGAAATCGACTATCCAAGATTATTAAACCAGATGATTCTAGATGTTTAATGTTAGCAGTTGATCATGGATATTTCTTAGGACCTACTGATAAACTTGAAGTTCCGTCGACTATTATCGGGTCACTCGCACAGTTCGTGGATTCTATAATGCTCACTAGAGGAATTCTGAGGACGTCTGTAAATCCTGCGCTTGATGTACCCATTGTGCTACGAGTATCTGGAGGTTCGACCATTGTCGGTGAAGACCTGTCCAATGAAGAAATCACGACTTCGATTGAAGAAGCCATTCGACTTAATGCCTCTTGTCTAGCTTTGTCAGTTTTTGTAGGTAGTAAATATGAGCATCAATCTCTATCAAATCTAGCTAGACTTATTGACGAGGGCGAAAAGTATGGAATTCCTGTGCTTGCGGTAACAGCAGTTGGGAAGGAAATGGTAAGAGACGCAAGGTACCTGAGTTTGGCATGCAGAGTGGCGGCAGAATTGGGAGCTCATATTGTTAAGACATATTATTGCGATAACTTTAGAAGTGTTGTTACAGGTTGTCCTGTTCCTGTTGTTATTGCGGGGGGAAAGAAGTTGACAGAGATGGACGCATTGAACCTAGCCTTTAATGCCATAAGAGATGGTGCAGTTGGTGTTGATATGGGAAGGAACATTTGGCAGTCAGAGTTTCCAGTCCCAATGGCTAAGGCAGTTAAGACAATAGTACACGACAATTACTCTGCTGACGAAGCGTATAAAGTCTTTAAACATGAAAAAACTTCATCCGAGACAAAAGCTTGGGTAGGAAATGCGACCTCGGATTAGCCAATCCGATGTAACTTGCCACGACGAGGGCGACACAAAATTTATTAATTATTATCAATATCAGTGGTACTAAAATGACCACCAACAACCAGCTATTATGTTTAAATTCTTATTCATCGGAATATGGCATTATCAAATCAAGTACTCTACCGGAATTGGCATAGTCCATACGTGATTATTGGAATGAGCAGTTGATTGTCTTGTTATAAATGGGGTGTATGTGAATGGTGGAAATGAATGGCGCAAAAGCTCTGCTTACTGCTTTAGAAAAGGATGGGGTAGAAGTCGTATTTGGTCTTCCAGGAGGGGCGAACCTCCCGATCTATGACGCACTTGTAGATTCCAGATTGCGACACATACTGGTCCGCCACGAACAGTCTGCTGCTCATATGGCTGACGGATATGCAAGGACTAAAAGGAAAGTCGGAGTCTGCTTTGCTACTTCTGGGCCTGGTGCAACTAATTTGATAACTGGAATAGCAACTGCCTATGCTGATTCATCGCCAGTCTTAGCCGTGACTGGTCAGGTTGCGTTAGCAATGATTGGAAAAGATGCATTCCAAGAAACAGACATAATTGGTGTCGCTAATCCATGCACAAAATACGCATTCCAACCCCGTACGCCTACGGAAATACCCGAAACCGTCAAGAAGGCCATATACATCTCAGAAAGTGGTAGACCGGGGCCGGTCCTCATAGACATTCCGAAGGACGTGCAGCAGGCTAGTGACGACATACCTTTTCCAGAACTCGTAAAAGTGAGAGGCTACAACCCTGTGCTCGACGCAGATCTATCCCAAATCGGAAAGACCGTTGAGCTTTTAATGAATTCAGAAAGACCAATAATAATGGCTGGAGGCGGAGTCATATTATCCGGAGCGTTTTCGGAATTGCAAGCATTGGCAGAATTGCTATTGATCCCGGTCGTAACGACTTTCAAGGGAAAGGGAGCCTTCCCTGAGAATCATCCTCTCGCAATGGGTCCGATTGGCATGCACGGACATGCTGAGGCCAATAAGATAATCGTTGAAGCGGATTGCATATTGGCAGTAGGTGCTAGATTTTCAGATAGATCGGTCGGTAGATTTGATGAATTCGGTAAGGGAATGAACATTATTCACATGGATATTGATCCTGCTGAAATAGGCAAAAACAAATTAGTCGATGTAGCTGTAGTTGGCGACGTCAAAGCATCTCTAAAGGCGCTCGTGAAAATGCTTTCGAATGAGGTGATTAGGAGAGAGAAAGACAATCCCTGGCTCAGAAGAAGGAAAGAACTGATCGATTATTTTTCGGAGACTATTAAAGATTATACGAGAGATCTGACTGCGAAAAAGGCATTAAAGAAGTTAAGAGAGATTTTACCCAATGACGCGATTACTACAACGGAGGTCGGCCAGTGTCAGATGTGGGCATCACTCCATTTTGATGTAACGTCGCCTGGCACCTTTTTCAGCTCCACTGGGTTGGGTACCATGGGATTTGGATTTCCTGCTTCGATAGGAGCCAAGGCCGCCAGACCATCAGTGCCAGTTGTAGATATTGCTGGTGATGGTTCATTCAATATGACTGAGAATTCGTTGGCAGTATCAGTTCTAGATAATCTGCCAGTAATTGTCTTTTTGATGAACAATTATATGTTAGGAATGGTCGCCCAGTGGCAGAGAACCTTCTATAATAGAAGGTATATGGGAGTACACCAGAATAGCTGTCCAGATTACTCAAAAATAGCTGAGGCATACGGCGCTCAAGGCATAAAAGCGCAGTCCATGCAAGAACTTGAAAAAGCCATTAGAATTGGATTGAAGAGTGATGTGGCTACGGTCATCGATATTACGATAGATCCTGAAGAGGACGTCTATCCATTTGTGGCTCCCGGAACTGGTCTAAAAGATATGATAACAGGCGCTTGATCTTATGACAACAAGTACCGAAATTGAATCTCCTGATAAGGCCATTCCGCTTTATATCCTCTCCTCGCTAGTAGAAAACAAACCTGGAGTACTCTTTAGAATAACAAATTTGTTTCGAGCTCGCAATTTCAATATCGAGAGTATCACTGTTGGGTCCACTGAAATGCCTGATCTATCTAGAATGACCATCACAACCAAAAGTGATGAGAGAACGGTGGATCAGCTTGTCAAACAACTCAGAAAATTAATCGATGTTGTAGAAGTCACGGTCCTTGACAAGAACAGAACAGTTTATCGTGAGCTGGCTTTGATAAAAATGAAGGCCATAGAACCTGCAATAAGAATGGAAATAATAAACTATGCCTCTATCTTTAGAGCTAACGTCTTAGATATAGCAAAAGAGGATATATTAGTCGAAATCATAGGAACTCCGGATAAAATCGATGCTTTCAAGAACTTAGTAACCCACTACGGAATTACGCAAATGGCAAGGACAGGTGTTTCTGCTTTACCTAGAGGAGTATAAATCAGTTTATAAATCTAAGATCCAATGTCTAAAATCTATGCAACGCCATATATCCTAGGACGGTAGCACCCACTGGATACCTATTAGACTATGAACATACGGGATCGTTCACTATCAAACAAGATATTGATCAAAAGAATAATTAATAAGATCAAATTGAGATCTTCTTGTCGTGACTAGTTTTGTGACACCAAATATTTTGCACTGTCAAATAGCCAGGCTCGGTTTTTTGAGAGGTGTGTTACATTTCAGGATGTGAGATTATGATCTGACGAGATATAAAATTGCGCTTATTAAGGGAGATGGCATAGGACCCGATCTTATCGATTCTGCTAGAACTGTACTTGAGACCATTAATGATCATTCTAAAATAAAATTCACCTTGATAGAATGCGAGGCAGGTGATAATGCGAAACATGAACTTGGAAATCCACTCCCGGAATCCACGTTGCAGACAGTTAGGAGTACAGATGCCTGTCTAAAGGGTCCAGTTGGCGAGTGCGCCGCGGACGTTATAATAGTTTTAAGAAGGACCTTGGATCTATATGCAAATATCAGACCAGCAAAATCTTACCCAAATGTTGATTGTTTTTCTGATCAAATTGACCTAGTTACAGTTAGAGAGAACACTGAAGATTTGTATGTTGGGTGGGAGTTTTACACCGATGATAAAACAGCTGTGGCAATTAGACTGATCACAGAGAAAGCATCTCGGAGAATTGCGGAATACGCATTTAGACTCTGTAGATCGAGAGGCAAAAGTAACCAGGTCGTTGCAGTACATAAGGCTAATGTCATGCGTAAGACAGATGGCCTATTTCTTACTGCATGCAGAACAATTGCTGCCAAAAATCCAGATATATCCTACAAAGAATCATACGTAGATGCATTTGCAATGGATCTGATAAGAAATCCGGCTTCACATGATATCGTTTTGACAACTAATCTCTATGGTGACATTTTGTCAGACGAAGCCGCACAATTGGTCGGAGGTTTAGGAATGGGGCCTGCAGCAAATATCGGGCATAATTACGGTCTGTTTGAACCAGTCCATGGAGCCGCCTTTGATATCGCCGGAAAAAATATCGCAAATCCGTCTTCTATTCTGCTTTCAACAAAACTAATGCTAGAATGGCTCTCTGAAAGGTATCACGATAGAGAAACTCTTGTCACTGGTCAGTTGATTGAGAATGCTATTGTTAAATTGTTGATTTCAAATAGGAAAACTAAAGATCTTGGCGGGGAGATGTCCACTCAGGGTTTTACTAGCCTTGTTTCTGCAAGCCTTTATAGATAGCATTTCTTTTGAATTCCCTGATCTGTATGATATTTGGATTTCACTATCAATATGAAAGCGTATAATTAATTCTATTTCGATTCCAATTACAAACTTCACTAGAGTACTTGTCTAATTACTATCACGATAGGACAGTTAGCTTTAGAAGTTTTTACAATTTGATGCTACGCAGTCAGTAGAGTTATTTAGAAAATGCAGATCTTCATCGTTCTTCGATATACTAAGTTGTTTAAATGTGATCTTTAAATGAAAATAACTTTGTTAGCTTGTGTAAATGACCTTAGAGATCAGTTGCTTTAAAGATATATCCGTTTAGCATATACTATAAGATTCGTCCTCGATTACGTTGAATCTCAAATTTAGTGACAATAGAGTATCTAAGATGTTCTCACCGTATACGCAAACTTTTTTACACAATGAATGAAGTAAATAAATCAGCTATGACAAAAATAAATGGCGAGGCTATTACCGGCATTGCGCTAATCTTCCTTGCTTTGCTCTTCATATTTGCTGCATCAGTGAATAACCTTTGGAAAATGATTCTACCTGCAGATTTTCTCCTTATCGCATTGGGTGTTGCTTTTCTCGTTCTAGGATTTTGGGATCTACAAAAATACCGTAAGAAGTCTATCCAAAAGCATTAGTGTAAGATTCTCCTACCCCTTCAATCTAAATTAGTGAATGACAAGGATCATTGATGGAATATCAAGATTGAACGTTTAATAGGTAGAGTACCTGCCCAGAGTTAGAATTGAAAGCTTTTTGAAGCAGTCTAATGATAGAAATCTAACTGCTGCATTAATTCAGACATGTATATCAATCACCCTTAATGTCTGAAATGATAAATTTGTAATCTGCTCAATATTCTCGAGAAAGTGTATCTTGATTCCGACTTTTCAACTTTGCCTGAAAATAGTCTGAAATGATCTGTTGATATAGTGCTATTCTTTTTGGCATCAAAATTGAATAGCGTTTCCGAAATCTTAGTGACCTGACCAGTATCATACATAAAGTTTCACTTCCTACAAAATGTTATTTATAACGCGAGAACCGGTACATTTTTAGTATTCAATATCAGGACAATATACAGATTGATTGATCACATCGAATATACTGGTAAAGTATACGTTTATAATAGTGGTCTTTCTCAGGAGATTGTCATTTTAAGTAAGCAGAAGCTGCATGAATATGATGTAAATCCCGATGATATTCAAATAATTGATGTTCCGGAAGGTGTTCCTGTTGGCAGCATTTTGGTAACAATCTGGCCACATTACCTTTCTGTCGCCAAGGTTAAGCATGTTAGAGATGGTTCGATCTATGCTCCGCAGCTGTTTAATATCGATCTATAACACAATAGCAATACCCTTTAAGGAATTTATAGTACGAAGTTGGATCTAATTTAGAATTGCATCTGACTTTTTTTTGTAAACGGGGAAGACATTCAGAATGTCCTCTAGAATGGCCAGTTGAAGAGAATGGGGGTGCCACCCACGATTGTTCGTTTGACGTGGTTATGGTAAAATGCACTTGTAAATGTCATGCACCGTGACCAATAAGCAGTTATAACCTTCTCGTTTTCACCTATTCAATTTATGTAGGAGATTTGCAAATTGCAATATACTTAAATCTCGATCTCATATCAACTCACTTTCGTAGGTGACTTACGGCGAATCAACCGATTGATATATTGGCATATCATGCCGAGAAATTATTTATAGCGAAATTCAACCTCCAATTCAGTTCAGCTAACGATAATTTCAAACAGTGAGTATGGGATCAGACATATAATGATTAATCACGATTTCATCTGGATCATCTAGCCACCGTATCATCATTTCCACCATCATATACTTAGGTCAAATCGAGTCAATAAATCTTTGGCCATGGTCTGAATCGCTGAACCTATCCTAGTCAAAACCAAACCCTCATTAGGTTGACCATACGCAAGAACGGATCTTTTTGGGAGAAAGGCAAATAATGGTATTGCCAGGAGGTCTTCTTCTCCGTCGACTATTATCTTAACACGACTTCCCATTTGAATAGACCTTATAACTAGTCTGTAGGCTTCGTCGGATATTGATCCAGCTGGATTTTTGCATCTTAATTCGGCTATCCGGTCATCTTGTAAGTAATTTATTAGTGAGTCGTATTTTCGGTCTTTGGATATCCTAATCGTTCTGCGCATTGTCTTGCCGTCGGTAACAGAGATAGTTGGAACTATTCCAAAAGTCAATAATACGCTCGTTGTTTCATCTCCTACCGAAACAACGAATTCACAATTTCCTAAGAATTTAACAACACTGTTTTTTGTAATCTTTCCCCGTGGTAGAAGTTCGCCAAATGGCTTCTTTAAAGCATTCTTCTCAGATTCGGTGAAACGCATTATACTAGAGTACTGCTTTAAGTGGTCGCAGATACCGCTCCAGCTGTTTCTGCCTCCTGTTGGGATTTCAATTCGATTGCAATTACGCTTACTCTGCCAGCCATCTGTCTTGCTATCGTGTCAAAAATTTGCGCCTGATCTGAATTTGGACTTATCAAGGGAATAGGATTGCCACTGTCGCTATTTGCCATTATCTCTGGGTTAAGTGGAATAGAGCCGACAAAAGGTATACCGAATTTTTCACTTACTTTCTTGCCCCCACCAATTCCAAAAATGGTCATATGTTCCTTGCAGTTAGGACATTCCAAGTAACTCATATTCTCTACAACTCCAATAATTGGTATATTCAATTTGTTAAACATTCCAATTGCTTTAATAGCAACATTCATGGCAACGTCTTGAGGGGTTGTAACAATTAAAATGCCGGTAATTGGAATAGTCTGTGCCATTGTTAAAGGTGCATCACCGGTTCCCGGTGGTAGATCTATTATCAAATAATCTAGCTCAGCCCAATTTACATCGGTGATAAATTGTTTAACTATGCCTGAAACGATCGGCCCTCTATAAATACCGGCCTGTTGGGATTGCTCGTAGAAGAATCCCATAGAAATCACTTTCACGCCGTAACTGATAATTGGTTGAATTTTCCCATCAAGGACTTCTGGCGTTTCCTTAATGCCCATAAATAGGGGGACACTAGGGCCATAAATGTCGGCATCCAAGAGTCCTACTTTAGCACCTGTTTTAGAAAGAGCCACAGCAAGATTTACGGCAACAGTGGTTTTTCCGACTCCGCCTTTACCGCTTGCGATAGCAATAATATTTTTGACTCCAGGCAAGAGTTCATCCATAGATACCGCTCTACCTTCTGCGACTCGGGCTGTTACTCTTAAATCGAAGTCCTTTATCCCTATATCAGCCATCCGATTACGAACATCCTCTTCAATCTCACTATTAAATGGACAGGCAGGCGTGGTTAATTCTAAAGTAAAAGCTACTTTTTCACCTTCAATTGAGAGATCTTTGATCATTCCCATGGAGACAATATCCCTGTGAAGTTCAGGATCAACAACCTGTCTCAGTGTTGACATAACTTGATCCACATGTACCATCTTGACTATCAAAAATTCGGCCTAGTAGTATTTAAACCATGTAGGTTTGTACAACGATTCCACTGGTAAGAGTTGGATTTTTAAATAATAGGAATTTTTCGAATTATGAGATTTTTTGTGTGAGCCACAATTCCAGAATTTTTCTCTATTTGGTAATAATCATACTGAATCCCTTCACGCTACAATAATTTGCCTAAGGTACGAATTGCGGCTTTATCATCTAGTTTATTATCGGGCTCATTTAAAGCGTAACTAATCAGCACTTTGTCTCATAAAACTTCAGATGCTAGGTCCGATACAATAACCCGTTCGTTTAGGTTTGACCAGGAGTTATCTAAGGTTTTAGACGAGGAAGCAGAACGCATGGGTGTTTCGGTAAACTCCGTTGTAGGGATAATACTAAGAAGATTTGCCGAATTCACCAGATTCCTGTCTAAAATTGACATGGTAATAATTAACAGAGAGCTGTTGACTACATTAATAGATTCATTAGATGAAAATACTATCTCTGTGTTAGGAGCCAAGTTAGGAAGTTCTGTCCCCAGAGATACCGTTCTTTTTTGGAAAAAAGGCTTGACGGACGAGAATGTATTTGAATATATCGAAAAAATAATGTGTCGTTATGGCCATCTTGGTACTTATGACGAAGTGAGACAACCAACTGGAAGAACGATTGTAGTAAGGCATAGGCTTGGGAAAAAAGGCTCAAAATTCTTTGAAAGCTTCTTTCGATCAATGCTCAAGAGTACGATCGGTAAGGAGTCTAACTTTGAATTGACAGACGCATCAATAAAGCTTGAAATTGTATATTAAATGTCATGATGCAAAGACACGAGTGAAATTTGTTTGAGATTGGCCAAAGGTTAATAAATTGATATTTGTTGACAATTCCTACAGATGTTTCTCATAATCCACATGAATGATGTTGTCAGAATTCCCCCTCACAGATTAACAAGTTCCTTAAAAAATACTGCTATTAATATTTTGAAGGAGAAATATGAGAGTATGATTAGTCCGGAATTGGGATACGTCATCATGATAATCGACGCTTCAGCAAATGCTGTTGGCAAGTTGGTGGCTGGCGACGGATCGACGTACCATAAGGTCCAGTTTAAAGCTCTTACCTTTTATCCCAAATTGCAGGAAGTAGTAGAGGGAGAAATAGTCGAGATAACTGACTTTGGAGCTTTTGTCAGAGTTGGCCCCACAGATGCCCTTTTACATTTATCTCAAATCACAGATGACTACCTAAAGAGTGACGTTAAACAAGGAATTATCATTGCTAATCAAACCGCAAAATCCTTGAAAATTGGTTCGAAAATTAGAGCGAGAGTTACTGCGATTAGCCTTGGAAAAGGTACAGGTATGGGGAAAATCGGAATTACCTGCAGACAACCATTCTTAGGCTCAAATGAATGGATTGAACAGGAAGTAAAGAAATCAAGACAAGCTCAAACCGTACCTCCTGGCAAGGAGAAAAAGGGCGGAGGTTCTAAATAAGTGCCTAAAGAGCTAGCTTGTAAGAAGTGCAAGGCGATCACATATGGCAAAATCTGCTCTGTATGTAAATCTACTGAGCTTTCTCCAGACTGGTCAGGCATAATCCTAGTGTTTCAACCATTAAACTCCAAAATTGCTGCAGCGTTGAATATCACTGTTGCACACAAATACGCGCAGAAAGTCGCATAATAGTTGAGAGTTTATACTTCTTTAAGAACGAGGCATATACTTTCGAATTTTCTACATGAGGACATTGGATCTGGAGATATAACAACGAATAGCCTTGATGCAAGGAATCTCAATGCACGTGCACAAATAATTGCAAAGTCAGACAATGAGACCGTAGTAGCCGGATTAGAGGAGGCTATAATCATCTTTGATATATGTGGATGCACTGCACGAAGCTTGATCGACGACGGCTCGTTAGTCAAGAAATGTCAACTTATCCTAGAGATCGAGGGGAAAGCAAAGGACATTCTTAAAGGAGAAAGAACCGCGCTGAATTTGTTGATGCGTATGAGCGGCATCGCAACTGAGACTAGACTCTTGATAAAAACCGTTCGAGATGCAGGTAGTGCTGCAGAAATTAGTAGCACCAGGAAAACCTGCCCCGGGTTGCGGATTTTTGACAAGAAAGCCGTCATAATTGGAGGGGGAGCGATGCATCGACAGCGACTTGATGACATGGCGTTAATTAAGAGCAATCATGTTTACATATCGAGATCTGTTGCTTGCTGTATACAGGAATTGAAAGAAAAATGTGGCTCGAGCATCAGAATCGAGTGTGAGGTAACAAATACCCACGATTTGATAACTGCCATCAGAGAAGGGGCAGATGTAGTGATGCTAGACAATTTTGACCCAGTTGCTGCTAAGGATGCAATAGACACCATAACTAGAATGGGACTAAGGGAAAGAACCAGGATAGAAATCTCTGGCGGGGTTAGGTTTGAAAATATCAAAAGCTATGCAGAAGCAAACCCGGACAGGATCTCTGTCGGGTATCTTACACACTCGGTTAAGGCAGCCGACTACAGCTTGAAGATCGTCAATCGCGATGAATTCTAACGTTTTGCACAACACTTCAATATTCCTCTCAAATTTTCGGGACTCAATGTCGCCCAATCCGCATAGTCGATTCTAATTTAGTTGTAACATTCGGTCAATAGCTAATCTTGCCCGGTCTGCAATTTTCTGTGGCACTTTGACACGATAAATGTTCTTAGTGAGAGAATCATAAACCTTTTCAAGTGTTATCATTTTCATATATTTGCAAATTGCGTCCTCCTTGATGGGGATGAACGTTTTGGATGGATTTTCCTTAGTCATTCTGTGTAATATCCCAACCTCTGTAGCAATGACATATTTCGAGGCATTAGACGCCTTGGCATGATTCATCATCCCTTCTGTAGATAAAACGTATGGTCTCTTTAATATATCACCATTTGAACTATGATATAAAGAGGAAGAAGTACATCCGCATTCTGGATGAATAAGAAAATCAGCATCTTTGAATTTGGACAACATTCTATTAACATCTTCAGCTCTGATTCCAGCATGTACGTGACACTCCCCTGGCCAGATGAACATATTCTTACGCTTGGTCACATCCGCCACATATGCCCCTAGAAACATATCTGGAAGAAAAAGGACTTTCCGATCTTTTGGTATGCTGTTGACTACCTTCACCGCATTGCTTGATGTACAACAATAATCTGACATTGCTTTAATTTCTGCACTAGTATTGACATAACTTACCACTACTGCATCTGCATGTTCAGATTTCCATTTCTTGAGTTGTGCGCCATCGATGGTCGAAGCTAGAGAGCATCCCGCTTCTAAATCAGGTATTAAGACCACCTTATCAGGACAAATAATTGATGCGGTTTCTGCCATAAAATGTACACCGCAAAATACTATAGTTTCTTGCTCTGTTCTAGCCGCATTAGTGGAAAGGCCCAATGAATCACCTACATAATCAGCAATATCTTGAACCTCGGGTCGCTGATAATTGTGAGCTAAAATAGTTGCACCCCTCTTCTTCTTTAGCTCTATGATTTTTAGTTTATAATCATTGGTGACCAGAGACATTTTCTAGATAGACATATCTATAATTAGAACAGCATTTAAATTAATATAATCTAGCCATACGTTGCCTATTTTGAGCCTGTATTTGGCAATGTTTGCCCCTTCTTGTGATCAAGCCCGCTATTAAGAGAACAGTAATATATATTAGCCATAAAATAATAGTCTTTAGAGATATTATATGCCAACTCATGGCTCGCTAACAAAGGCAGGGAAGGTTCGTGGTCAAACTCCTAAGATTCAAGGTAAAACACGATTGCATCCTGTTTCTAGATTACGCAACAAGAGCAACTTTGAAAAACGCTTCGAAAAGAGAAGATTACCCGGACAGAGAAAGCCTGAAAGGGGCGGAAGAGGCGGAAGAAGGTAATATTTCTTAATCGGAATGAATCGTCTCATGGTCGGTTAATTGATAGCCTTGGTTCTCCTACAAAAAAAGCCCTTCTACAGTTATATCATTGGATATCATAACTAAAGAGTAGGGTATTGAAAAGAGTAGGAATAATTGGTTGTGGTGCTATCGGTACTCAAGTAGCATTGGCCATAGATGATGCAAAAATAAGTGATACGATTCTTGAATTCTTGTTTGATACCAATCCTGATGCAGCAAAAAGCCTTACAGGGAAACTCACGAAGAGTACAGTACGTTGTTTTTCAGACTTCTCAGATTTAATTTCATCAACTCAATTCAAAACATCCAATCTAGTATTGGAGAGTGCTTCCCAAGCTGCTGTCCGTTTATTCGCAAAGAGGCTGCTCGAATTGGGAAAGGATCTGATAGTAATGAGTGTCGGCGCTTTGGCCGACGATCAGTTATTATCGGATCTTCTAGCTTCGTTAGATAAGAATGACACAAACCTAGTGTTGCCGACAGGCGCAATAGCTGGTATAGATGCGATAAGAAGTGTTAAAGAAGTTCTCGATTCTGTCCTACTAATCACGACCAAGAATCCAAAGGCATTAGAGGGTGCTCCGTTTTTCGAGAAAAATAGAATCAGGTTAAATTCCATAACCCAGAAGACTACTATCTACCAAGGGACTGCTGCAGACGCTATTTTGAATTTTCCTTCAAATGTAAATGTTGCATCGATCCTGGCTATAGCAGGGATGGGAATGGAAAGAACCAGGGTTAGGATAGTGGCAGACCCTGCGATTCATTACAACCAACATCAGATCATAGCCGAGGGAATATTTGGGAAGTTAGATATTAAACTCATGAATAATCAGGCAGAAGGAAATCCTAAAACAAGCTTCCTAGCAATCCTTTCTGCAATCGAGACAGTGCGATCATCTTCACGTAAGAATTTCAGGATAGGCACCTGATGTTCGGTTTTTCGACACCCTCAAGTCTGTTACGGTTTATATATGGTAAAGGCTTTGACGTATTTTAACAATGAGTTACGGAGGTTTTAGAAGGAACGACAATTTCGGACCGAAACCAGTGGAAACTGGTAAGGAATATGACGTCCAAATCACCGAGATTAGTCGAAAGGGGGACGGTATAGCTAGGATACAGGGATTTGTAATCTTTGTGAAAAACGGAAAGGTAGGCCAGAATGCGAAGATACGTGTGATTCAGGTAGGGAACAGATTTGCCACGGCTGAAATAGTCGATGGTGCTTCCGGTTCGACTGAAGATATGACTCCATCATCAGCTGCACCGGCATCAGAACAATCCAGTTCCTGAACGAGATCTAACTATCATCGTTCGAATAATTTTTATTTACTTCGAATTTCCTTCATCGATATAGAAAATGCGTTCGCTAAATCCTGCTGGGCTAGTTATCAAATTTATTATTGATTGTTTTAACTTCGCTTCATCGGGCTGCCGTCCTTCTATGCTGCCAGCTAGGACTAGAAAGGATCTTATAAATGAGCCCAAAACATCAGAAAGCTCTTGATTAATGGTAGTAATGAGAGGCCTGAGAGCTCCCTTAAAAACCTCAGATCGAGCCCTTACAACTCCTGAAACTTTGCCTACGGGTGCATCAGGACCCATAATTACAATCGCTCCTACTGAGGATTTGAATTTGGACGGATCCTCGGCTGCGCCCTCGCCAGACATCGAATTAACCGCTCCTTTAATTAACAAATAAGGTATATTTATATAGGTGTCAACTAGCGACTGCCATTCGTGGCCTTGTAAAGATAATATCTGGCGGCTATAATCAAACTCGCCAGTAAAGTGAATCAGGGCGAAAATCTGGCCGAATCTTGATTTGACCAGACGTAGTAGTCTTTCGATTTCATCGTCTTTTAGATAATCGATTGAGTGTGTATGAAATTCCTTTAATTCAGCGTGATTTGCTGAGGACAGGATGACAATCTGTTTTACTCCGTATCCTAACAATGCTGACGCAAGCGCACGAATGCGTAAAATCTCTTTTTCTCGCTTTGAATTTGTAGTTATAATGATGACTTTATCTTTCAAGGCCGCCTGATCTTTACTCGCAGGCACAAATGATCCAACAGAAGGTCTGACTGGATAGAATACACGATCATTCGGGATGACTCTACTATTCAAGAGTTTACTCATTTTGTCATCTGCAAGACATAATACCATTTCTCCTACCTGTTCCTGAGTGAGGAATTCTCCGTCGGAAATCATTTTTCTAGTATTGTTCTGAATCTTTTCCGCGATTTCTTGCGTCTGATTTAATAATCCCGATAACGAACCCCTCAGAGATTCCTGATCTCCTGAGCTATCATTTCTAGCCCTCAGGATCTCTGAACTTAAATCCTTTAAACCGGACGTTACTACTTCTTGAGACTCGCCCATAACTGAAAAAAACCTCTCAGCATATTTGCCGATTTCTTGCGGAGTTAAACCCGGATAACCACTAATCCTCAAAAACTCCATTGCAGCTTTCGGATAAACGGTCTTGTAAATCCTATCGGAATGGACAGGGCCAGGATTAGTAACGATTGAGGTAATTCCCTTATCAACCAATTCCCATCCCAGGGCTTCACCCAGTCTATTCTTCGCTCCTTGCGCAGCGGTATAGGGAGTTCTAAATCTGTAAGGCCTTTGCTCGAATCGATTTTCCTCTGTAAAATACGTGGAAATTGTAATTATCTTTCCGCCCTTTTCCATGATCGGAATTGCGTTTTGGGATGTCCAAAAACTTCCGGACAGGTGTATTGAAACACAATCTCGAAACTCCTCAAAACTTGAACTTGGAAAGATCTTAACTGGTCCAGATACACCAGCATTATTGATGACGATGTCAATTTTCCCCAGCTTATTCTTGACATCTGCAAACATATCCTTAATGCCCATTTCATCAGATACATCTATGCCCGGGAACGAAAGTACTTTGGCTCCCGAAGAAGAAGATTTGAATATCTTTTCTAAAATACTCGCAGTGAAGTCTAAAGGCTCCTTTCTTCTTCCCATTATGATAATGTTTGCGCCCTCTTCCGCAAATTTTTGTGCAATAGTTTGTCCAATACCAGTCCCACTACCTGTTATCAAAACATTCTTACCTGTGAATTTTAACGATGATATCGATTGTAAATCCATAACCTAGGCTTCAGCACAAGGTAATTAAAGTTAGCGTAGACTAATTCCTGGTATATTTCATTACGTAAACACTTGATCCACACAATTAGTAGAAACAAATTAAATCTTATGGTACAACGATTTGAGTCGCTTTCGACGAAACGGGCTTACGGCTTATACCGACAATTTGATACAGCCCCCATCTGTCATAACTCTAGCTAACTATAGATAGATATCGCGATTGATTCCCGTGAAAATTTTCTAGAGAAAGATGGATCATACGGCCGTTGAGATAATTTAAGCCCGCCACCATTCAAATCCGACATACACTACATTTTTTTTGTTCAAGTTCGGAACAGCTAGAATGAATTGCTTCTTTACAGTAGTGGCTAATCTGCCTGCAAGAACTAATCCGGTCGCTGTGACCAAGTCCTTCCTCTTGTATACCTCGATCAAGTATGGTGCATGATCAATTCCTGGTCCGCGCTCATAGACTGCGAAATCACACCCGAATTTAATTCCCGGTGAAACAACGTATCCTCTATCGCGAAGATCCTGAAAGACTATGTATTTTCTGTCGAAATCGGAATACACTTTCCTACAAATTGCCTTTATTCTTCTAGTTGATACCATTTGGCGTGGTCCCGCCCTCACAACTAGCTCATTATGTTGCATGAGATAATAGCTCTCTATCAAATCCAATACGAGAGGACTTTCGAACTCTATTCCCTTCGGTTTTGGGATTCCCATAGGCTTTCCAAAATAGCCTCTGGAGTACAATCTTCTGGAAGAATCAATATTCCAGACAACTATCCTGTTTTCAACAAGGTACCCTTCTGGTTGCAATGTACTAATTACCCCTCGCTAAAACCAAAGATAATCGACGAATCTGATATACTTTGACAACTGTCGATTACAAATTCAATGCTGTACCTCAAAATCTTTAGGGGTGTAAGTTTTTTAACAATAGGGATATCTTCCAAATCAGTGTTTCCCTTACCTAGCGATAAAAAGATCACATACGGAAACTTGGATCCAATTGTGAATAGAAACGGTGGAACTTTAACCAGTGAGAGTGCTCCTCTTATCATGCATTCACAATAATTCATAAGGCCGACTAATTCAGCCACTTTGCATTTCATCATTGTCCTTAAGATTTCTACGTCAACTTCCAAAATCATTATCTTGATAACAAACTTCGTGCTTTCCTGAGTCTCATTGTCTGGCGACCCAATTTGAGTAGTCAAATCTCTAACAGAATTTAGAATCCTGTCTACCTCGTCATGCACTACAGTCTGACCCTTTCGCTCGGCTTGGACTTCCAATTCCCCATTACGCATTTATTTTAGCTTCAATGGCTATGCTATTAATCCTTTCCAAGAATATCGTTAAAGGGATTAATGATAATTCCGTAGAATATTGTATTGGAAATTGGAAATTGATTCCTAGCAACTAGCTCAGATACCATGTTCATGATTAAATGTTATCCTTAACGAAGGTTGATCTAGTTTGATTCACAGATTGTTCTTAGCTATTGATTCTCTAATTTCTATCAGATCTCTAATTATCGAACTGGCAGTCTCCATGCCACCTGCTCCCCGCCCAATTATAGTTTTATCTCCTGAGTACTCTGAGCGGAATGTTACTGCGTTTAGAGTACCGTTTACACATATAGGATCAATCTTCTGTATCATTGTGGGTTTCACTTCAAGATGTATGTTATCACAAAATGCTACCAATTTTATCGAAGTCTTTTTTATTGAAGCCTTCTGAACGTCGACTAGATCTATGCCTGTAATTCCTTCTCTTTTAACATCTCTAATAGTTACTTTCAATCCCATTATCCAATTAGCCATAATAACGAGCTTAGATGCTGCGTCGTAGCCTTCGAGATCAAGCAGCGGCATCGCCTCTGCATAACCCTTTATCTTGGCATCATTGAGAGCATCATGAAAGCTTAGGCCTTCCTCCATTTTGGTTAAAATATAATTGGTGGTACCGTTCAAAATTCCATTAAATGAGACAATTCGTTCACCGTTCAAACATCTCTTGGCGAACTCCAATATTGGCGTCCCCCCGCCTACCGTTCCACTAAATCGGAACCTAATATTATTATAATCAGCTAACTCTACTAGCGAAGGAAAGGCTAGCGCAAGTGGTCCCTTGTTTACGGTTATAATGTGCTTACCAGCGCGCATACCAGATATAATGTTTGTGAGCCCAGGTTCTGCATCATCCAAGTTTGTCGGTGTCATTTCTATAAGTATTTCTGCTTCAATGTTCTCCATGATACCCGTTAAAGATGATTGAAGATGACTCTTGTCATAAGCAGCTACTGTGCCTTTTGATATTTTAGCTTCTAATAGGCGATGCAGATCGAGTCCAGCCGGAGAAACAGCTGAACCCTTACTATCCAAACATGCTACAATCTTGGGATTGATTCCATACAAAGTATACAAATCGCTTGCCCGTGATAGCAGTATCCTTGCAAGGCTTTGTCCGACAACACCGAATCCCACTATGATTAGTCGCAAATTAAGGTTTGAATACCGAGCTGGCTTTAATATGTTTACAAGTACGGCTTTTATCGATTCAGATGTTGTATGTAACGTAGTATCTTATGTCTGGTATTCGTTCCTACTACTTTTCACTACATGTGGACAAAGCATATCATATTATACCTTTATATAGGAAGCCAAGGCGATAAGCACTGGTTTAAAATTTGACGTACGAAAAATTTGACCTTTCATCCTTCCGAGAATAGGGTGCAATAATGCTTCATTGCGTTGAGATGTGGAATATTTGATAGAAGAAATTGTTGTTATGGTTGTCATAGGAACGTTTGCAGGAATAATAGGAGCTATGGTGGGGGTGGGAGGAGGCATCATAGTCTCTCCTGCGTTGACATTTATTGGTCTCTTGCCCGCGCAAATTGCGAGTACTAGTCTTATACCTGTATCATTCACTTCTCTATCTTCTACTGTTGCATATTCGAGACAGCATAAGATAAAGTATGGTCTAGGGGTACGAATGGCGTCATTTGCCATCCCAGGAGCCGCCATTGGAGCCATATTGTCGTCAAGTCTGCCATTGGGACAATTTAAGTTGTATTTTGCGATCATATTGTTTCTAACTGGGGTATATCTTTGGACTAGAAATAAAATTGCGAGGAAAGGAAGAAATACTGGAGTTCATACTATCAAAAATAAGAGAACTAGAGACTTCATTTTGAGCATTGGCTGTTTAGGAGCTGGATTGATCTCTAGCTTGTTTGGGATAGGAGGAGGAATAGTTTTCGTTCCACTAATGCTTGTAATTCTAGAATTAACAATGAGTGCGGCGGCTGCTACATCGCAGCTTTCGCTACTCATAACGTCGGTAGTTGGAAATCTTGTCCACATCTCGTTGGGTCATCCAGAATATCTGCCTGCCATATTCCTCTCATTAGGGTCAGTTATCGGAGCACAGATTGGTGCTAATTTGTCGAAATATGTTAGCGAAACGATCTTAATTAGACTATTTTCGATCTCAGTAATGGCAGTATCTGCAAAGCTATTCATCGACAGTTTAACATCAGAATACCTCAGGTGATCGGGTTGTAGGCTGAATGAATATCAGACTATACTGTCGCAATAGCCGAATCATAGACTCAAATTCATCATATCACAGGCTAATTCAGAATAAGGTGCAGCGTGCAGCGTATAGAGTATCAATGTCACCCTTACGGATCACAAGAATCCTTATGTGTACATGTTGATTTACTCATGTTCAACTGAGTTAGTAGCTCTGATTACAACCAAAGATGGAGTCGATAATAGAATTTCAAAGGTTAAAGGATGCATCGGCTTAACCAGAATTCTGATCCAACATAGAACAAGACCCATCACTAAATCATTTTTCAGCTTTGATCAGTTTGGCCGATTTCAAAA
>JANWJI010000161.1 GCA_025449515.1 Nitrososphaeraceae archaeon
AACACAAAAATTTTTGGCAAGTGCACTATCAAATATTATAATCGTATTCTTCTGTATCTCGGTACCATAATACTTTTCTAGCACTCCTCAATTAACTAAAGCTATGGTTGGAGACAAAATGACACTCCCATTCGAAGTGGCCTACTCTGAAAAGCCAGGCAAGAATTCAAAAAGTATGAAGAGACTCGCAATTATCGTGAAGCCCGAACACGTTGCAGAGATTATCGCCTCGCTTAAAGAAGTGGGTCTCGAAGCGACAATTTACGATGTAAAGGGGGCGACAAAGGATAAGGAAAGAATTGCGTCTGGTAGGGGAAGTGGTACATTTGAGCTTGCGTACACTACGAGGAAGGTTGTAGCTACCGTAGTAAATTCTGATAATGTCGATGCGGTCATAGAGAGAATGAAAAAAGCAATCGCCGGTGAGAAGGGAGTTGTCATGATTTCACCAGTAGATGATCTCGTGTTACTCTAAGAGGTCAAGACGGTTGCCGCTTCTGTCATTTAGCGTCAACTGGTCGTTAGTGTCAATTAATCATCAAACCTATCTTTTCTGTTGTGCAAATGCCTTTATAAAAGAAAGTAAGGCACATCTTATATACATATACATATACATCTAACGTTTGGACGATTCATACTACAGCCAACTTTATTTGATTCGTGAAGGTTATAGACACTCCAGTGGCTTAACCTCATAAACGACGACGATTATCATCGACTACTGTCGTCAACTGAATTTTCATCTTGCCATGTTCCTACTTGCAATTTTTTGTCTCGAACTATGCGTGAGCACTATTCATCTATTGATACGTAACACCATGGCACAAAATCGACAATCAAAGGCTTGCTTTGAGTCGATGCCCGAGAAGTTTTTTGGAAATATGCGTTCTTGACAGCTATAGCGGTCCTCTTGAGTAGTGTATTATTTTGGAAAGTAGCGTAGCGATTTGCATGAGTGCCCGAGATCAATTTCCAAATCAGGCCTTTCATCAGAATCTATGTGTATTCTTAAAGATTAAAACTCGGCTTAAACTCGTTACTAATGTATCATAAACATCGGATAGTAAGCAAGCATCAGGGTAGATAAGAACGGATAAGAATGGTGAGTTTTTGTAAAATGCGATTCTTGAGTCTGGCTACACCTAATTTCGATGATTTGGTACTTGGAATATTCTCATCTTGTTGTACCTTGTTATCTCCTCATCAATTGATTGATAGATCGCATAAGCTCCTCTAGTATGTTAGGTATAGTGAGCTTGTTTTTCTTATCTGCTGTAAAGAGCAATAGTAAGCTGATTTGATATAAAATCATAATCGATTTTGACTAAGGTTAGTATATCAAGTGAACAATATGTTGTGCAATTCATGTCTGAAGATTCGATCTATGGTTTGAAAGGTTTCGCAGCCGCCTGTCTGGAATTGGAGGCGAATTGGCATTTTAATGCGCCCGAGGACTCTAGCAATACACAGTGTCATCGTAAGCTCGAGCACTCGGTTGTGAATATCACTAATTATATAAGTTGTCGCTGCGACGCTTGGAGAGATCAATAATATGTGTACGAACAGAATTCTGATCCTTGACGATGCAAAGAACACTAGTGGGTGTGATACGTATCTAACACTAAAGACAGTACTTCAAAATAACGGATTCGAAGTTGATTCCTTCCGTGATCCATCTGCGGCATTAAAGAAAGTCGCCGATGGATTATATGATTTAGTATTAGTCGATCTAACAATGTCTTATATGAATGATTTTGACCTGTATCAGAAGATGATGAAAATAAATAACAAGCTCAAAATATATCTCCTATGTTCAGGCATAATACACCATGAATTGATTAGGCATGAGTTATCTCCAGAATCCGAGAAGACATATTGTAGCATTCTGAGAAAACCATTTGAAAACGAAGATTTGGTAGGATTGCTGAGTATTATACTGAATTAAGTTATTGTCGAAACTCCTTCATAACATACATAATCTATGAATTGGACTTTCCATGTAGGTATTTATATCTGCTGACTATTGGTGATATAGACCTGTAAAGATATACTATGATACATGTCAATATATGACCACGTATCTATAACATTGGTATATATTTTAATCCGGACTTTGGATTCAATATTATTATGAATAGAACATAATTATTAATAATTCTAAATTTGGAAAACACATTTAATTAAGTAGAAACGACGATCGGACCGGACACTATAGGTATAAGAATATCGTATGAAGATAAAAAATTAAGTGCTCTATGGTTCCAAAAGAAATCATAAGTGATGCAAACCCAATATTTCTTGATTGTCTACAATACCAGGTGGGTTCTTGCCTAGATCAATCAGCCATATCAGATTCTATGCTTTAAGTTCCTCACGGACCTTTGATTGATAGTAGAATATGTGTCCGATCTTTACCAATACATAAGGATTCTTGTATCTTATCTCCTGCTTCAACCATTTGAGTGTCTTAGGAAGGACATTTCTAAATTCATTAGTAGCTATTGAATTTTCAATAATCAGTTATTTATAATATTATTTCATATTACAGACGATATCTGTATAAATCTATCTGTAAAAAGAATATCCTTTGTAGATCAGGATACTTTCGAATTCTGTTTATAATGCATCACTGATTCTAGATAATAAAATGAATGAATCAAATTACATCCATCTATATCTATATTCCATATTTACAGTAATATACATAAGTAATAACGACACTACTTACCATACTTTGAATATTCTATTTTTAACAATGATAACAATCTCAATATTGACTTGTGGTGTCCTTTCATACATACAACAAATAGCATATTCTGATTCGTTTGTAGAAAATCTTGCGAATTCTTTTTTTAATCAGAGTGATAGTGTTAGGGCTCCTAATAATACCAGTCACACCAATTTAAGTAAATTTGCCTCCAGCAATGGTACTAGTTTCCCAAATGTATCATCAGCTCCTAATTCTCAACAACTATCAATGAAGCAGATTTGTCTTAATTCTTCAATAGTTGTAGATCAATTTGCCAAACAACAATGTGATGCCACTATGTACAATAAATTCCTGAGAGCAAAATGACCGTTTGAGGTTTGATCAGCAGATCATTTTATCATTACTGCTGCATATATCCTAGGTATTGTATATCTCGTCTGGCCAGACATAAAGAAGGGTTCCAGATATAGCTTTGACCGACTATAAGAAATATTTGTCTAAACCGTGTTTATGTTTCAGACTATTATCCCTACTTTCCTGTCTTTTTGTCTTCCTATCATTGTCTCTATCTATCTCTGTTGCTTGTTTTATCATCTTTAAAGTGCTATAATCTTGAGTGTGTGAAAGATATATGGTATATATTAATGCGGTATCTTTCTGTTCGGTCTTTCTTACCACCCTGCCTATTCTTTGTACGACTTGATTTATGTTTGATGTAGTTGCTAATATTATAGCTATTCTGACCTCAGGCACATTATAACCCAATTCTAATGTATGAACTGAGAGTAAGGGAAAAAAATCCTTACCCCAAACCGATAATATTTTTTCTCTTTCATTTGTCTTTAGTCTACTATCAATTGTCATAGAGTTTATTCCCTTATTTTTTAATAATATCTCTCTTAACTTCTGAATTGAATCTATGGTTTCACTGAATACCATAATCCTTTCATAGGGATGTCTTGAGATTATATCAGTTGCCGCTAATAGTTTATTTTCAGCACAATTAATCAGGTCTTTTCTCTTTCTAACCTCGGCGAACCATGTTCTTGCCAGTCTGGATCTGAATCCTCTTTCTCTGAGTATTGAAGCAATAACACTGGGATTGGAGGATTTAAGATATCGTGAGACCTTTCTGATTTCGAAAGAGCATATGTCATAGATCTTTCTCTCGTCTGGAGTAAGCTCAACTTTGATTGGAATGACAACCGGCCTTGCCAATCTTTTATCCATCACCGCTTCCTTTATCATATATTTTTTTACAATTGGCATCAATGATAAAATGGTATTATATTTAGGATCGGCCTCATCTATTGTCGCCGTTAAGCCCAATAAAGCTGATGGTTTAGGATTGTTGTGCCGACTTAGTCCAGAACTTACTGTATCAAATATATTTCTTAACATCGTAGTAGTATCGCTTACTAAATGCACCTCGTCAAATATTATCATATCAAAATCATAAATGAGATCACGGTTATTTATTATGCTTTGATATGTACCAATAGTAATATGGCGAATCTGTTTCCGTTCTCCAAAATACGTTCCTATGTACTCTTTGGCTATGCCATATCTAATAAGTCTCTTGATATTCTGCTCTACTAAAACAATACGAGGTACCAAAAAGAGGATTTTAAATTGATCAGTTGTAGCTACAGGGTAATTAGACGACTCTTTGTCCCTAGTATGTTTTAATCGTACTACCTTTATAGCAGCTAGTCGTGCTGCCCTTTTTGCGCATTCAAAAGCTATTTCAGTCTTACCAGTTCCAGTACTATATATTATGGATCCTTTGCAGCCGGATGATATCCATGCATTTACTGCTTCGATTTGATCTCGTGTGAGGGCAAATGGTAATTTCAATGAGAGCATTGGAAATGATATTTTTGATAAATGTGAAGATGTTGATGATATTCTATTGGCAGTTGTTCTCGAATCAGGCAAATACGCTACACACAATTACATGACATCTCGTATTGAAAAGCGTTGTCATATTTTAAGTGGAGATTGCAAGTCACCTCGATGAAAAAACGAATATTGCCGTTCCATGATCCCCCACTATACTTTGCATAAGCAAAAAAATGACCGTGCAATATCGAGTAATTAATTAGTGGTACAGATTATATCTTGTCTACCATTTGAAATCAGTACGTCTTCTAATTACATTTATTGCATATCAAACATCTAAGTTATCTAAAAAAAGATCTTATCTATTTCGGCTCAGCGAGGATTCCATAAACTCCATCTTAGTACTAGCAACCGAATCAAATATTGATCTCATAGTTATACAAGGTAAGTATACTATATATCGCCACCTAATGTAGCCATTGGTACCATTATTTATATGTTTGATGAATTCATATAATTCGTAGATTTTATCTGACCAAGAAATTAAAGACAATAGACCAGTATCACAAATCAGCTCTAAAACTACTCCTATTGTCAATCTTGATTCTTATTGCAATTGCTAATTCCATAATACTACTTTCGGACCCATTTCACCGAACATCCACAGCCCTTTGGATGATGAATATAGCCGCGGCAGTAGCCTCAAGTATGGGCATTATTGCGATATGTAGATACGGAATTCGTGATCTTCACGGTAAATCTATTATGTGTGTAACGATAGGACTAATCTTCTGGTTCGCTGCAGATCTCACTTTACTGTACTCACATTATACTCAGGGTAAAGAAGAGAGACTTGTGTCCTCAACAGATGGATTATGGTTTATGGGTTACATATTCCTAGCCCTACATTTGTTTATTGTCCTTCGATCACTGAGAAACGAAAGAAAGACCGTAGGTGTTTCTACCAAAACTCAAACAAAAATTGTTATCATCCTTCTCGTCATAATAGCAACAGCATTCGCCACTTTCAACATGTTTGCAATTTCTTTGTCAGAATCCTTTACAAACCCTGATGAACCGGTAGATTTTCAGGCCTTAATTGTTACTATCACGTATCCAGTTTTGGACTTGATATTGATCGTTCCCTCTATTTTAATACTTATTACATTGCGAAAGGACATACGTCATTATGTTCCATGGCTTCTTTCTTCGTTATCCTTACTGTTAAGTGCGATAGCCGATGATGGATACGTTATAGATTATGTGAATGGAAATTTCAGACATTTAATATTCTGGGATTTGTTCTACGTAACCGACTTTATAATCATGGCTGGGGCTTTATTTTGGTACAATAGATATCATATAATTTCAGATAAAAAATCCACAAGAACTATGGAAGTCGGACCATGACAAAATGGAGAATAAGAGATTCGAAAAAGGAGGAAGTGAAAATCATATCGAAGAGTAACTTAGGAAGATACTGAAGATCTTTTTTCGCAGGTTAATGTATGGCCTCATATTAGTATTACATGAACCTTGTTTTCTATTCTGGTGACGCTATGCACCATCAACCTAAGATACAACTTTCTGTCAAGGAGGTAGTTATTCATACGAATTATGAACAACTGTGATTTACAATACAAGAGTATTTAGTAAATCAGAAAATCATCAGAATAGATTAAATTTACATAAAGCGTCACTATGGAGAACCTACTATTACGCAGATTAAAGATCCATTGTCCATATTAATTTCCCAATATCATATCATGATTTCATGTTTAACTTCGTGGTTTAAGCGTCTACGTGAAGGCATCCAAGTCTTCAGGCAGTATAGATTGCACAAATATAAAAAAGATTTATTTCAAGGTTATTGGAGTCAATTCTTCCATATTGTTGAAAATCTGTAATAATCTTATTCCCTTAGAAGTCGTCCTATATGTATTCTGTCCGTCTTCGTATTCCAACAGATCGTTCTCGATTAGAACCATCAAATATTCTTTTAACTGTCCGAAGGACAAGAAAGCTTTGTACATTATCTTTGATTTTGTAGCTGCTCCTCCATTAGCAGCTTCCAAAATCAAATGAACTATGTCAGTTCTACTTCTGTATTTCATATTGTGATGATTAGTAAAAGTTTAAAGTATTTATGATGATCCAATATTAGTACTAAAATTTATGTTAGGTCATGTTAGATGATATTGTTTTGCTATATTCTCATTTGTAATTATTCATAGAAACAAGTATTCATTCTACTAGAATCAATATCCATTTTAATGACCAGAATTAAAGATTCGCATCCTAATCCAGATCATACCTGAGATGTTACAATGATTTCTAATTACAACTTTTAAATTTCTCGTGATCAATGTAGATGAGTCTTTTAACGCAATTATGGTCTTATCAGAGTTGGTTAGTTAAACTGAAGCGATATTGCAAACATCTCCAAATTTATAGGCGAACAGACCATAAATATACGAAAGGAATGTATTTGCACATTCTACAACATATTATAGTGGCAAATTAGAAATGAATTCTATATTTACGAGGTCACATCTTCTCTCGGAATTCGCTACACTGGATTATTATTCTTAGACCCAGTAACGTAATTATCTAGTTTAATACATTCTTCTTAAGAATGATGGCCAAAAAATATAATTATGGAATCGATAGAAATCCCCTATCAGATCTGGATAATGGTGATCGAGGATTTGGCTGCTAAACCTAAAATACCTACCATAGATGATATATTTAAAGCCAGAGATCTATTTGATGACAGTATAAGGAAAACACCATTACAGAGATCGGATACGTTTTCTAAGCTCATCGGAACCAATGTTTTTTTAAAACTTGAATCCTTGCAAATGACAGGTTCGTTCAAAGTTAGGGGTGCATATGTTAAGTTAAATACATTAACAGATGAAAACCGAAAAAGGGGTGTTATAGCTGCATCTGCCGGCAATCATGCACAGGGAGTAGCGTATGCCGCGTTAAGAAAGGGCGTATCATGTACTATCGTGATGCCCAAAAACGCATCACCTGCTAAAATAGCAGCAACAAGATCGTACGGCGCAGAAGTGATCTTACGTGGAATGAACTATGATGAATCATGGGTTGCTGCACAAGATATTGCAGGTAGGGGCCGCACAATCATACATGCTTTTGATGATGTACAAGTAATAGCTGGACAGGGAACAATAGGTTTGGAGATATTGGAAGATCTAAATGTTATTGACGAAATCTACCTGCCAATAGGAGGCGGTGGTTTGGCAGCTGGTGTTGCGATTGCAATAAAATCGCGAAGACCAGACATAAAGATCATAGGGGTAGAATCTAAGGCATTTCCTGCCATGAAACAATCACTCATGAAGGGTTCTTTACAGAAAATCGAAGCTGGATTCACTATCGCAGATGGTATCTCTGTGAAATGTCCTGGTGAGATGACATATGAGATAGCCTCAAAATACTTAGATGATATAGTATTAGTTGAAGACTCTGCAATAGTTAGAACAATGTTTTTGTTAATGGAGAGGATGAAATTAGTGGTAGAGCCTGCCGGCGCAGCGAGCCTAGCATACTTACTCTCAAATGGCCATCATCATACTAACAGGAATATTGTCTCAATCTTATCTGGTGGAAATGTAGATATGTACTTGCTTGGACAGGTTGTAACGAAAGGTCTTATGCAGATGGGAAGGATGCTAAAGATCTTTATTCAATTGCCAGACAAGCCTGGAGCTTTAAAGACCGTAGTTGATGGCATTGCGGAACTAAGCCTCAATATTGTCGAAGTAGAACATGATAGATTGAGCTCCAATGTTTCGGCTGGTAGCGCAGGAGTTTATTTGAGCCTCGAGATGGAAAATGAAAGCCATGCAAAAAGATTAATCGTATTTCTGAAAGAAAAAGGACTCGAATTTCGAGTAGTTAGTTAAGGCATGCAAGATAGCTTGGCGATTACAGATTTGTGGCGAATCCCATGATTTGTTAGGTGGCCGCGAATCATTTGTGAAAATGACCGTAGTTGTGAGAATTGGCTCGATTCAATAATGTGTAGATTTTGATAATCGTAGATGAATCACATTAGTACTAGCCTCTCCCAATTTGAACATGGCAAAAATTTTGGCAAGAATATTAAAAAAAGAAAATCAACAAGGGTTAATTATTGATCTATAAGATTGATCGACAATTTTTCCCCGAAATTGTAGATGTCCAGAGGCGAAACATAATCATTTTTTGGACGATATTACCATAATAAGAAACTCAATAATGAGGTTGAGAAATTCATCCCTCCCTCCGTCCCTGTTAGTTACTCTATGTGTTATCTATGCAGCGGGAAGAGGAATGATCGATCTCATCGATGCACGAATATTTTACAGAATATCCTCCACTCTCGTATAGAGTGTGTGCTGACTGTGATAAGCGAACTCCTCATATTTGTTTAAAGTGTAATTATTGCTTTTCATGTCATTACAAGGTGGAACGGTTAGAGAAAAATGAGAAAGTAGGACCGTTGACAGTTCCCCATAAACAAGAGAAACCACATACGCCTCATGCTGATATTCCAAAACATGAAGTCAAATTTGTTACATACAAGCTCAAAAAAAAGTAATGGATTAGAGTACGATTCAAATTATAAAAGAAAGAGATAGTCGACCATGGAACAACGGAAAAATTTGAAGGACGGTTGAAATTATGATTGCTTTAATTTCCAACATGTAAAAAAACATCCTCGGTTGCGACGCAAACTACCAGAAAATTGATATTAAAAAATTGATGATATGGCCTTGTAGAGGGTCACATATCCTTTAATCTACTTTCACTTCAGTGCCGATTGGTTTAGATGCGGCGGCGGTGGTCGACTGTTTTGTCTTTACTTTTAGTTCTAGTATTCCATTGGTGTAGGAAGCTTTTGCAGAAGTATCATCCAATTCTACGTCTACTGGGATTTCGTTGTGATACCTTTTTTCTCCCTTCTCGGCATGTATTGATACATTCTTTGGAGTAATACTAATCTTAATGCCTTCCTTACTAACTCCGGGCATCTCTGCTGTTACGATTATTTGATTGTTCTTCTTATCTAGCGAATAATCCACCAATGCTTCTCTATTTTCCTTATGCTTCACTAAACCCTTGACTGATGGTCTGACATTGCCAAATTCTTTGATATGGGGCTTGCCATCAGGTCCTACTGTAATTTGATATCCATAATAATACGAGGATGGACTATCTTGTGCCGAGGTGTTTTCCAGCATACTTCTAAACATTCTACTCATCGTCTCTTCTGTCCTGGCAAATTCCCGGTCCATCTCCTCAAAAATTGAACCGAATCCGCCAAATTTCCACGGGGATATGTTACTTGTCATTACATAATGTAATGCATATTACAGATATAAATGTATATAACTAATAGATAAACTTAATACTTCGATAATCTAAATATAATATAGTTCAAGTCATGTCATTTCTAAACCGATCAATGACCATCACCCAGGCCATAAGACACGTACTATCTACCAATGAAATTTATCTTCGTGCTCTCCAACTCGGGATTGCGAATTATACAGCGCTAGCAGAAAGAATCAAGTCAGAAGTTGAGAGACTCGTGGGCGCTACTGTCAACGTAGGGACAGTAATTGTAGTAATAAAACGACTAGCTGATTCACTAGAAAACGAAAGATTAGACAGTCAGCAGGAACATCTGCATCATCATATTGATGATATACAGACAGACGGAGTTCAAAGAAATAGTACTGAGCAAACCCTCGCTAAACGCAATGATACTTTATTTAATGGTGCAAGAATGTCCCTAACTGATAGTATTGTTGATATAGGCCTGTTCGGTATTGACGATGAAGACAAGTTTTTTAATGACGAGATTTCTGAGATGCTGGAAGAAATTCTTGATAAGCAAGCAAGGTATAGTTTATTTCAGACTAATAAACACTTGAGATTATTTGCTGAAGACATCACAGAAGTAAGGAAATTGATTTCTGTTGTCTCTAGCAAATTTAATCATAGAATCAATGAAGGTCTTTCTCGCATAAGCATTACTTTACCAACTACCTCTCATGATAGTGATAATGGCAAGAATGATGATCCCTACTTCATTGACACGAATAAGATAGAAGACAACGAGCATCTGAAACAGAATCCATATAATATAATGTCCAAGATATTGAATATCCTCTATAACAACAATATTCCATTGCATGATGCTTTTCTTACGCCTAACGAAATCGTATTAATAATGAGAAATAAGGACGCTGCAAGAGCTTACGAAATAATTAGGTCGAATATATCAGGCTAACGCTTGCCTATGATTGATTATTAGGAATATTCTACTTTCTACGACTAAGAACAATTGTCCTTCGGCTATTTGTCTTTACAGATTAATTGCGTATGTTTAACGGGTAAAAGTAAATTAGTTAAATCAAATAATAAGATGGAAGACACACAGGTTTGAGAATGGAGGATTCATAAAAAGCCTGAGTTATCAAGTTCTCAATGGCAATTGTTATGATATATTGAAGAATCTATTGAATATTCCAAAAGAACTAGGCAAGTACAGGCTTATCGTAACTTCTCCACCTTATTACGGGCACAGACATTATGGAATGGATCCAAGCGAAATAGGGCAAGAACAAACTGATGACATTTTTATTGAAAAACTAGCCAATATCTTTGCGATTTGTAGAGAACTTTTAAAAGAAGACGGCAGTTTGTGGATAGTGATAGGTGACTCTAGACAAAGGTATAGAAAATTGCTGATACCTCATCGACTCGCTCTCAAATTAACTCAAAGACGATATACTATAAGAGAAGATATAGTTTGGTTCAAGAAAAATAATGTCTCATCTAGCCCAACAGCTAACTTTTCACAGGCCTATGAACTAGTGTTGTTTTTGTCGAAGAACGAAAAAAGCTTCTCTAATATGAATAGTATCAGGACACGGGGAAATGAAGCTAGGGAGGGAAGAAACAAGACACCTCCCCAGCATATGATCCAATATGAACCATCAAATCAAGACAAGGATAAAATTAAGAAGATCAAACAAATCATTCATAATGCGCAATCAGATACGCCGTTTAACGAACTTCCTACAACTGTCGACATAGCTCGCGCTTATGGATACGATCCAGAGAAATTTTGCCCCACCTGTTACCATAAGTTTAAGCGTCATGCAACACGCAAGCGAATAGGCGATCATAGGCATTATCCTATATTTGCTGTGTGCAATCCAACAGGTAAAAATCCAGGAAATGTTTGGGAAATTTCTACCAAAGCTCATCGTGGCAATGAGCATATTGCGATCGATAAATCCAATATATTTAATATACCTAAACAATTTTTTAATGAATACCCTTTCCACTCTACTGTTTTAACTGTAAGTGGACCGTTATAAATGCCTGCGAGCTTGGTCTACTGCCTCGGACTGAAAACTGAATGGGTATCAAAGGTTAATATAAGAAAAATATAAAATGTTTTACATCGGCAGGAAAATCTTTAGATGGCAGATCTAAAACCGCGTAATATGCTTACGCTGCAGAAAGATTCCTTACTCAATGAAGAACAACGTTGGCTGAAGTGTGTTTATTCAAATATAGTCTCAAAGCTAATTGAAATGGCTATCGGAAGTAAGGTTGAATTCGATCCTTTCACGTTAAAATTTATGGGCGTAAATACGATAGAACATGATAGATTTATGTATAAAGCATTTCTTGAAGTTACTTCTTTTTTTGGGGGATCAAAGGGAGGACGTGGGGCCCTATTGGAAAAGATTATTGCTTCTCTTGGTGGCCAATTTTCATCTCGCCACCAGACCCTGTCTGAACTTATCAATGCTCTATCCTCAAAAAATATTTCTCAACAATCTGGTCGCGACCAAAACCAGGACTGGATAATCGAGACTGAAGTCGGAGAGCTGAAATTTGATATGACAAATTTTGTTAATGAGACCCTCGTTATATTAGAACTGAAAAATCGTGTTGATAGTGGAGAGACCGCAGCGAGACAAGAAGCTCTAACTAAATTATTACTCTCTGCAAAATGATTGAGGATGGGAAAAAATATTTGTTCATAACCCAATTGAATACAATTTGGAAGAGACCTTGTCATTATTGGGAATTAACAGTGCGGAAATGCATATCGGTCTGCTATATAATTTACATGGAAAAGAGGCTACAATTATCGATGATCGTTTTTACAGGTCAAGCAAAATACATTTGAAAAAATACGTCAATCAAAACCATCTCATAGCACAGGTTATACCAATTAAGATAAGTATACTTACATATTATTGATGGAATTGTCGTATTCTTTGTACAGGAAGAGCTATAGCTTTGTTCATTGATCTGCTTTGCTGAATGAATCTTGAGTCTCAGTAGAGGAGAATTAGAAACTCGGTACAGGAAGGAATCACCAGTCGGACTAAAGGAGAGGCTGTTGCTTATTCTCAAAGTTGAAGGTGATGGAATGATCCCAGCTCATGTTGCAAAGGAGCTGCACAGAAGCAGGACATGGACTTCTGATTGGCTTGCAAGATATCATAAAGAAGGTATTGATGGACTAGAGAATAGGCCT
>JANWJI010000162.1 GCA_025449515.1 Nitrososphaeraceae archaeon
ATAATATTCGCTTATATCATAAGGCTAGTCCAATAGATGCATACAAAATGGTAGCATCTTCATCTAATATAGCCAGAATAGCAACAACTAAACTGAGGAGCAATTTCATCGCAGTGAAAGACCAGAAACATGGAGAATACAATTGACACATTTTTCGATAGAAAGATTGAAAATGCTACAGTGGATACCTGTACTGAGCTGTCATAGATGTTTACACGGATATTCTCCTTGCTAACTCCTGGCATTTCCATAATCACTTTCACTTCCTTGCCTGTTGCTGTAACATCTGCTAGAAGTTCCATTTCGGATGAAATCATATGTGTTCTTCTGGAAAAACTTCTGCTCTGTAACTGAGATTTTACATTACCAAATTCTCTAACTTTGGGTTTACCATCAGGACCTGTTGTCATTGAATAGCCATAAACAAACGGTCCATATTCTCTTACTTTACCACATTCAAGAGTTTCATATTCTCTTACCAGATCTTTAGGTGTCTTGGTCTCTATACTTCTAAATGATTCATCAAATTCCCTTTCCATTTTCTCTTCTCATTTCATCAAAGCCTCGAAAATATCCGGGAAACCAATTCCAATACCTTTGCTAGCTCTTCTGCCAAAAAATCTATTGAACCAATCAAATGGCTCAATATCACGATCTTCGGGAGCCATACTGTCTCTTTTTTCTAATCTAAGTTGCATCTTAAAACTGTTGTCCTTTTGGTGACATGCCTCGACTTGTTCTATAGAAAAGGTTACCCCAGTGCACGAAATCGCTAGCAACATCTATTAACCATGTACCAACAGTTGTTCGAGAACTAAGGGAAGTTTATTAATTGAAAGTTTAGTCCATTTATAGCAAAGAATTTGCAGACTATGTAGATAGTAGATAATGGTTAATCTCAATTAACCAAATACACTTAAAGCCTTCTACCATCATATAATTTTGACTCTTCAGTTCAAATCTGTATACGACAAATACAGGGGACAAAATAGCTTGACTGCCAATATAGAATATTAAAGAGTAAGTTTCTATCCTCTTCGTCTGAAGAATAAAAATGCTGCAAACTGTATCAGATCTTAATGATCTAAGATATTATGGCAAGAAAGTGTTAATGAGAGTTGACTTCAACGTGACACTAAATGATGGCATAATTGGCGAGGACTACAGAATTCGAATGACCATACCGACTATAGAATACCTTACAAAAAGGGGAGCAAAGCTGATATTGATGTCTCACCTAGGTAGGCCAAGGCCAACAACAATAACAACAACAGCATATCTTTCTCCTCCAGATGGCAATTACTCATTAGCACCAGTAGCTAAAAGATTATCTGAAATTGTGCTAGTAAATAAAGTGACATTTGCTACCGATTGCATTGGATCAGCTGTTCAGAAAGAAATAGATGATATGCACATGGGCGATGTCCTCTTACTAGAGAACCTTAGGTTTCATAGAGAGGAAGAGGAAAATGATTCGGAATTTTGTAAGCAACTTGCTTCATTAGCAGATGTTTATGTAAATGATGCTTTTAGTACATCGCACAGAAAGCACGCTTCAACTTATGGTACACCAAAATTTTTTGATACTAGAGTTGCCGGTCTTAATCTCAAAAAAGAAGTTGAATATCTTTCTATGATTAAGGATAAACCAAAAAAGCCATTTACTCTTCTTATCGGGGGCGTAAAGATAAAAGACAAAATTGGTGCTCTAGAAAATTTGTTACCAAAAGCAGATAGTCTTCTTGTAGGAGGTGCTACTGCATATACGTTTCTCAAAGCTAATGGATTGAGAACAGGCAATTCGCCAATCGATGATGAACATCTCCCCTGGGTAACAAACGCACTTTCAAAATACAGAGATAAGATAATCCTTCCGACAGACCATATAGTCTCTCCAGCACAAGATTCTCCGTCTGTCAGTCTTATAAAGGGCGATATTCCAGATGGTATGATCGGTTTTGATATTGGAGTTGAGACTTCCCAACAATATTCAAACGGAATTGCTGCAAAAAGATCTGGGACAATATTCTGGAATGGACCAATGGGACTCTTTGAGATAAAGCATTTTGCAAATGGCACCATTGACATTGCAAAAACTATGGCACTAGCCTATTGGCGTGGATCTAAAACACTCATAGGCGGTGGGGACACTTTGGAAGCTATGAAAAGAGCAGGAGTTTCGGAAGGAGAGGTAAGTCATGTGTCAACTGGTGGTGGTGCTACTCTTAGATTCCTGGCAGGGGATGAAATGCCTGGAATTGATATACTCCAAAAAGAATGAGTTAATAAGAGAATAGCCAATCGATACTTCCCAAAGATAAGCCGTGTTCAGCTAACTCGAGCCGTGAAATCAGACAAATCGTGTTCTCTTAATGCCAAATAACATAACAAACTATCACGACTACGTTCGTTTTCGCGACTGTTGAGAGGGAATTTGTTTTGGGCTGTTTGGGCATTTCTGATAACTTCTGTATAGAAACTATTCGGGGATTGACGCAGCGATCCAATATTGCTACTCTTATCTACTACCTCAGATCCTTTTCCTATTGGCATGATTTAATACCTTAATGATATATTCCGGACGACAGCTCGCAGCATTTATGAGCATAATTTATCTGTCATTGTTTTGCTGGTGCAATCACTACTACTGCTATAGAATAATTACTCCCCTGCCATCAATCATTCCTGATCTGAGTAAATCTATTGCCTTTCACATCATTTAAGGAGAACCTATGGATACTATGCTTTATCTTATGTTGTTTTGCTAATTCTATAACTTCGCGCAACTCATTATAATTCCCCCATAGAGAACATTATACCTGATATTCATTAATTACAGACTGAACAAGAGGCATTTTATTTGATTGCCAAACAAACCTACTACTATCAACACCAATTTCTTCTACCCCTCCACCTATTTCATGTCCTGGACTGAGGTTTGGTCTTCATGGAGAATGCTTTCTGAAATAATCATGACAATTCCAAAATTCAAGAAAGTGTGGTATAAGACTAAGGATATCCACAATACTGAATTCATATGTTTTATTGACTTGTCATAATGTTAGAAAATATAGTTTTATGATTTGAAATAGAATTTTTGTAGACAAAGCTTTCTTGTATATTCCATTATAAGTTGTTATAGTATTTCTATTAGGCCAAATCATGCTTGAAGTGACAGTCTTATGGTATTACCAAAGATGAAAAATTACAATCACAAATTGAGGACTATTGTCCCGATCGGCGCTATAACACTCATGTCCATAGTCGGAAATATGCATACAGAGAGTCTGGAGTTAGCTGAAATTGAATCCTCGAATCTAGGAAATAAGGCTGAACAAGTTGTAAGGATCGTATGTCCTTATTACGAATCAAAAATTTGATAATAAAGCCAACCTGTCAAAACACATATGCACAACATCCCTAGGAGGTGTGCTTTTTGAAGGAGATATACCTAAATGACAGGGGTACTAATTTATCCAGAAAAAAATCAGATCAGATAACCAGCCAGAAATGGCAGTTGTTATGGCTTCCGCTAAAATTAGGGATTCATGGAGTTATTACTTTTGTTTTCATCTTGCTTTTCAAGCATTTCATTGAACGTAGATGATATTTAATTAGTAACGCCGCTCATCCAAGCCCGTCTTGAGTATATCTTTATTTGTAATTATTCCAATCATTTTTTTGTCTTTACTATTAATTATTGGTAGCCTCCGAATATTGTTTGCATGCATAGTAGATATCGCATCACTTACTGAAGTATCCGAAGTTATGGTTATCAGATCTTTATTACCACTACTAGTCATTAATTCTCTAACAGAACTTTGAGTTGAAAAAAGCTCTACCTTTCCTATTTGGTGTATTATATCCCTCTCAGTAATTATTCCTATAGGTTTTAAGCCATCCACAACTCTTCTAACTATGACTACACTTCCTATGTTATTTTTATGCATCAGTGAACATATAGATTGAATTGTTTGATCTACAGTAGCTGTTACTATATTTTTCGTCATATATTTTGAAACTGGGATTGTGTTTAGACTGTCTTTTTCGGTCATTTAGTAGAGTATGTACATAGAACCTAAGACACTATATTAGTCTACTCGCATATTCAGATGACTCAATTTATTAAAATACTTTTGAAACTCTATTGCATGAGAAGGAGGAATCAATAAAATTATGGGATTATAGGGTACGTTCCGGTCTAAAATCTCATGACAAAATGGTTGAACTCCGATTTAATTGCTAGAGGTGTATTCACCTGGTCAAAGAAGAGGAATATATATAGTTGACGCATTTTCACATAATAAGATTGCAAATATATTGTCTGACCTGCATTTTAGTGATAGGACTGAATGGACAATAAACGGTTAGGGTCATTTCGATTCACACATGACAGAAAACGAAGATTAATAGAAAAACTGAAGCAAAGGATTACGTCTGCTACCATTACCTGATCTACTACCTTAGCATATCAGATAGAAATGTAGTACTAGTTTCATCATAATCTCTGACAATCCCAAGTAAACAAGAAAGGCTAGAATAATCATTAATATTATCATCTGAGCATCGTTTTCTCTTAAATCGCTGATCCAATTTGAAAGGATCAAAGATGAGTGGCGATGATAATCGATCAGTATACAAAGAATAACCAATATGTATACATTGCACAGGGTCTGTATTCTTTTTTATCACAATATGTGTATACATCTACAAAATAAAATGGAACATTTAAACGGAGATTAAAATAGAGATAGTCAGTGAAAACGAGCGATGAGTATCCATCTAAATAATATCCATAGTAATGAGCATAATATGAAATCGAAGCCTAAAGTTGTAGTAATTTTCGCTGCCAAAAACGAAGAGAACACTATACGGGATTCAGTCGTAACTGCCAAGAGAAGTTACTATGAACCAGCTGTGATTGTAATTGATGCCTACTCCACGGACAGGACCAGCGAGTTAGCCAGAAATTCAGGAGCAGCAACAATACAACAATCAAAGCAAATGTTTCCAGGAAAGGGTTTAGCTATGAAGGAAGGATTGAACGAAGCCACTACCAAGTCAGCAGCTGATGATGACGACATAATTGTCTTTTTGGATGCAGATATAGGGAATTTGACCTCAGCATGGGTTGATAAATTGGTTGAAGCGATAATCAACGATAACTGTGATATGTCAAGGGGATTTTATACCAGACATGCTAGAGATGCTGCCGTAACAAAGCTTATTGCAAGGCCAATGCTGCATATTTTCTTTCCAGAATTATCCCATTTTGAGCAACCTCTGAGTGGTGAGGTCTGTGCTAGGACTAGAGTATGGCGGAAACTCATCGAGAAGGATGATATTCCAGAGGGCTGGGGAATTGATGTATGGTTTCTAATCGAAGCTGTGATGTCCGGATATAATATTAAAGAAGTATTCTTGGGTGAAAAAAAACATACGTCTTTTGAGGATTATAAAGAAGATGTTTCAAAATTAAGTAAGATGGCTGAACAAGTCGAATTTACAATAATCAGAGAGGCAATAAAATATGAAAGAACAGAATTGCAAAGCAAAGTTGCCGTTTAGTATCTAATTGTACATAGTAATTTCGTACATTCTCTTTTCATGGAGGTAATGGGCTAAGGTAATATGTTTATTTGACATTGTAGCATAGGAATGTCTAAAACCCTGACCAGCAATACATTAGACAGGCAATCATCATTGAGAAAAGTGATGGTTAGTGATATGGAGACAATATCATACTTCGTTTTTGAATGGAAAATAATTATCAAATGTACTGCTGCATGGGACCTAAACATCTTATAGGAAATGCTTAGAATAGTGGATAGTTGATCTTTTCGATTTGCAAACAGCAATTTTGTGGCGCATATGCATTAGTGTGATACAAAAACATCCCGGATCACACATATGAGCGTCCATTTATATCGAGTAATGAATGATTCTCATGCACTATATCGTACACCGTTTGATTAAATAATCTAATTGAGACATCTAACGTAGTGGAAGTGAACATACATCAGTGCGGGTTGAAGCTTGGTAATCTATATCCAAAGAATACAAGTACAAATATTGACTCATTCTACGACATTTGTAAGGTTCCAATAGGCACTACCTTTCATTCTGCTTATACTTTCAGACAGTGGATGAATTTAGTTCTACCAGTAAGGAAAAAAGAAACTGATAGTAAATTACGTACATATACCGTCTGAAAGTATAGCCTTATGTTAATGTAAGAATGTATTGCACTGCAAGAATGTGTATTCCAAGTGTTTATTCATTGTTAGCTCAAATTCATTAGTGAGAAGAAAAATGATATGAATACTATAAGGAATAGTAATGATGATAGCAAAAGGATACGTCTTAGCTACTGGAAATGGTTCTTTATCTTTATAGCCATAGGAATTGGTATTTCTCTTACTATCCCATTCCCAATTTCATTTGCAGTCTATTTGCTTATGTTCGTTTTGATTAATGCACTAAGACTGGACTATCATTTGCGAAAATCTGGCGTGCGTGGGGGAATAAAAGAACTATACAAATCATTGCCCTCATCTTTTGGTGTTGGTAATGGTTCCTCAGGGTCGGCAGAATGTAGTTACAGTCCACTCAAGTTCTACTGTATGAACTGTGGTAAAGAACATAAGGAGAGAACATGTCCCAAATGTGGTTCAACCGCAGTGAGTATTGGGTAAGACAAATCCTATACTAGGGAACGAAAGGTTAGAAATATTCTTATAATTCCAATTGCAACTTTTTTCAAAATGTATAATAGATAAATAGCTTATGATCCATGTCATTGCGAAGATTGGCGTATTATGACTCCTTCCTGTCGAATTGAATTTCAGACTCGTTCCGTTTTCCCAGATGGAGAGATCTAGGAAACGCGATCCAATAGCCAATCTTCACTATACATGTCCCCTAAAATTATAAAATAGTGATTGTTTGACTAAATTTCATTAAGATACTTGACCATCTACAGGTCCTAATGCTCCTGCTTTAATATTGATTGCTTGGGTTAGTATTGAATTACGACAATGTATTATGTCTATCTAGATAGGAGAGATTAAACCACCATATTCTACAATGCTTCCTCAAATTCTTATGTTTTATCGTATAACGTTAGGCTTATCTTGATTCATTTAGAACGGGAGCAGATAATTTTGTGCGTTGCACTGTACGCCTTTTGATTAAATAATCGTAATGAGTTATCTCTTACAAGGGAAGTGCTATCTGTTAATGCGCATATTGATGGTTTCAACGGAGTATCCTCCAATGCAAGGTGGCGTAGGCCGATATACAAAGAATTTAGTAACGGCATTACGAAATCTTGGAATTCATGATGTTTATGTTGTATGTAATGAAAAAGGAGCTGGCGACTTTATTGGATTACAGTCCAGTAACAATTATAATTCTGATATTTTGCTAGAATTAGTTGATAAATTACATTTCGACATCGTGCATGTACAATACGAGCCTGGTTTATACGGGTTGAAGCTGAGCGGTCTAAACCCGAAGAATACAAGTACTAATATTGACACTTTTTACGATAAATGTGGGATTCCAATAATTACTACTTTTCATTCTGCTTATACTTTCAGACAGTGGATGAATTTAGTAGTACGAATAAGAAATAAGGAAACAGAGAATAGAATACTTACGAATATCAATATGCTCTTTAGTTATTGGAGACACCTTATTAATTATCAATCATTTAGTTACTTGAACAGACACAAGTTAGAAAAGAGTGCAGCTGGAATAGCATTCTCAAATTACCTATCTAGATTAATTAGCGGCGATGACATTAGCAGTGAATGTAATGTAATATACCATGGATCAGCCTCTGCTTTATCAACATCAGTTACCAAAAATGAAGCACGTAAGAGACTTAACTTACCAGGAATAACCAAAGTAAACAAGGATAATAATATCGTCAATAATTATCATAACTGCCAGAAAATAGCATTAGCGCTGGGATTTCGTACTTCTACTAAAGGATGGGATATCTTTAAGCATATGGATATACCTCCAGATTGGACAATTGTATTAAATCATTCACAGAATCATTATAATAAAGAGATCATAGATCTAGAATATTTAGAGTATAATGAAAAGATCCTGGATCTAAGGAGTGATTTTCTTAGCGACGACAATCTATCACTCTTAATGTATGCTGCTGATGCTATCATCCTTCCATACAAAGTTTGTTCAGCTTCTGGAGTTATGTTTGATGCTCTGACTCATGGACTACCATTTGTAGCATCTAATTTGCCATTCTTTAAAGAATTTGCAGCCCATAATTTAGGCATATTGGTCAGAAATAGAGATCCAAACGAATTTTCAACTGCACTTGAAGCGCTTGGTAGAGATTATTCTACTTATAAGAATGCAGTCGACACTTTTAAAGGAAAACTTGACTGGGAGTTTGTTGCTCGAGAACACACCAAGATCTATATGAAAGTCATGAATGAAGGAAGGAAGTCAAATGTAATTGCAGAGTAAACACCATGGCAATATCCACATTTTCTAGACTCTTATTATCTATTGGGTAACTAACAACTACGTACAAATATTAGACAGAAGTTGTGCTCTTGCTCCTCCACTTCCTCTGTACTCCAAGCAGGTCTGTTGCACAAGCCCGCAAAACGAGTTCGTCGTCGTCAGGGTACCGCTTCCACATATGCGTACCGACATAGCTCATCTCACATACTCCTTTCTCCTCAAACGGACTCCAAATTCTTGCGCACATCTCACATGCCACTAGAACGGTAGGTCTGATCCTCCCCATGCTAGGCCTCATCCTTACCTCTAATGTGTGAATAGTAAGTCTTCACTCTGCCAACACATCTCTCGATATGTCACAGTTCCGAGGGTTATCATACAAATACTGCACATAGCAAAGCTTTCGCCTACTGGTCTGTCACAGTCTGTACATCTCCATTATTTGCTATCCTCATCCTCTCTATTTAGTCTCGTTTCCTCTAGACTAACCTTCTGCATTCTCTCGTATAGTAGCTGCAACCGTGCCGTATCTTGTCCAAAAACCTTCGGCTGACGGTATGGAATACCCCACTGTTTGCGCTTAAAAATCTCGTTCTCCAGCGCTGTCAGTATCCAGTCTCGTTCTTCCTCAGAGAAAGTGAAAGTAAAGCTGAGTCGTGGCAGTTCTTGTGATGATGATGGTGATGACATAGCAGTACCTACTGGCCCCCCTCTAACGGCTCTTCCAGCTGCTGTTGTCCTTGCTCTTTTTTGCGATGAAATTTCTCGGAGTGTACCAGTAGCGCTTTCGCGTCGTGGTCGATTGGTCTACCACATTCGACACACCTTGTTTTTCTCATTATCGCTTGGTGCCGCCCTCCTTTCTCTTTATCTTCAACTTATCATATAGCTTCTGCAACTTTTTCGTTCCTTGTTTGAAAGACTTACTCAGGCTGTATGAGGTAGCCGACTGAGTACGCTTAAAAATCTCATCGTCTAAAGCTATCAATAACCAGTCTCGTTCTCTCTCTGTAACGGTAAAAGAATATGTACTGAACATCAGCAGCTATTCACCCTTCCCCTTTTGTTCTTGCTCTTGCCTTTGCTGCTGCAGCTTTTCAAGCTCTTCAGAGTACAAGTCTGCGGCCCTGGAGTGAACCCACCCTAACAGCTTATCTATTATCTTTTTGAGATCTCCGATCTCTTGTTCCAGTGTCATTATAGTCGTAGATAACCTCCCCATTTTTCCTCTACTCCAGTAGATACATGGTATGGACCAAATATTATACACTAGGCTTACAGTGTCATTCAATGTAATTCAGTGTAGTTTATTGTTGTCTATCTGCCATGCCTCCCTTCCATCCACCAAATCATTGTCAAGCCAGTAGCTAAGGCACGCCTGTCTAAACGAGATGATTTTCTAACAAATAATCCAAAGTATATTGTCGATATCTCTACAATCATGATAGAAAATAAGACTCTGAACTGGAGCAAAATCTAGTAGGTTAGAACAAAAAATAAAAATGATGAATCGCAAGATTATTTGTCTCGAATCTGCGACCTATCTATTTAATTAATTTAGGTTATTTTATTTCAACCTTAATAGTTTCTTCGGTGTGTTTAGTGGGCGTAGTTTTTGGAAGATCCACGAGTAATATACCATTGTTCATTTTAGCAGTAACCTTTGAAGGAACTATTTCTTCTGGGATAGGAATTCTTCGACTAAACGATCTATATGATCGCTCGTTATACACATAATTCTTGCCTTTATCTTCAGTCTTCTCGGATTGTTCCCCAGTGATTTGAAGAGAATTCTTTGTTGTCTTAACATTTACTTTTTCCTTTTCAATCCCTGGCACTTCTAGTTGAATTTCATATTTATCTCCCTTGTCTACCATATCATATAAAGGCACACGCTCATCTCCCAGTACTTCTAGTCCAATCGGAATGCGCCAGTCAGCTAAGGAATAAGGTAATAGTGGAGAAAACATGCTTTCCATTTCTCTCCTAAAGTTCTCGAATATATCGTCCATCTTTGGCTTCGTTATTAGAGCCCGACTTCTTTCTGTTTTGATACTACCTGGTTTTTCAGACATTGACATGATATAATCTATGAATCGTTCCTATTTGAGGAGTGTGATTGCATTGCCCTGCAATGACATTCTACATAGGTTTAATCTTGTTTAATCTTTAAAGAATTTGCAGCCCATAATTTAGGCATATTGGTCAGAAATAGAGATCCAAACGAATTTTCAACTGCTCTTGAAACGCTTGATAGAAATTATTATACTTATACCAGTTAACATAAGTAATCTAACACATTCCAGGTCAGATAATTACGCATATTCAGATTGCCGTTACCGTACTTATGTTAATTGGTATAGGAATGCAGCAGACTATCCTAAAGGGAAGCATGATGGGAAGGATCTATTCCTCTGTACATATATCCAAGTCTACATGAAAGTTTGTCTATAGGGAAACGAAAATAACTAATGATAAGCAATGAGAAGATAATAACTAATAAGCCTGCTCTATTGATGAAGATAGGTGTAGATACGTTTCTAGATCCCAGGAAAGAAGGTGCAGTATTAAACGAACGTGCAAAAAAAAATCTTTAATGCAGAGTTAGTGTACTTGATATTCATGGAACCGACTAACTGAAGTATTTGATTCCTCTAGTGACAATGTTATGTTGCATATCTTTGATTCTCTTTGAATAACAAAATCAAAGATCACTTGCAAGATGTATGGCTAGGTTAATTGTGCAGTATTGCATGATTCAATCTACTAACGTAATGTCACTTTTGTAATTTATGTTAGTTAGTATAACTCTTAGAATTGAAAGTTTCAATGTTGTGCTCGAACATGCATATTTCATGGTAAGGTTTTGATATCAAAATGAGTCTATATCAAAATGCGTTGATTTCTTAGATTGGATCTGCAGGTGAGACCTTTATTATACCAAAAAAGTTTTTGTACATAACAAGATTGCTAGAAAAACCGCGGAATTATTTTAAAATATATCAAGTCATTAGTCCTAGTGCAAAATTAAATGTGTTATATTTACAAACCTTGAACTGCAATATACATATAAGATATTTTTAAAAAAAAATAAGAATCCGTTTACAGAAGCGTTCCTAATAAAAATTATTCATTATGCGGTTGATTGGTACTCAAAATCTTACCCTATCATAAAATACCTTCTTTACTATCTCCGCCGTAATAATATAGATTAATACGATTATACCCACTGTAAATAAATACAAAGGAGGAAGTGCTATAAATCCAAATATCTGTGAAATAGGTATAAAGGGGAGAATAATTGTAGCAGCAACAATAAGTATAGTGGCACATGACAAGTACTTGCTTGGCTTGCTTTTAAATAATGGCTTTCTTGTTCTAATAACTAGTACAACCATGGATGCAGAAATAACAGATTCCATAAACCATGCCGTTCTGAATTGATTTATTGTAGAATGTAACACAAGTAAGAGTGTTACAAAGGTAGCACAATCAAATATTGTACTCAATAAACCAAATACAATCATGAATTTCCTTATGAATTTAATATCCCATTTTTTAGGCTTTTCGACAAGTTCTGTGTCGACAGTATCTGTAGATATTGTCATCTCTGGCAGATCAGTTAGCAAATTCATAAGCAAAACCTGTTTTGGCAATAAGGGAAGAAACGGCAAGAATAATGATGCACCAGCCATGCTAAACATGTTTCCAAAATTCGCACTAGTTGCCATGAAGACATACTTTAAGGTATTAGCAAAAGTCCTCCTCCCTTCTTGTACCCCATTTGCTAATACACCTAAATCTTTTTCAAGTAGTACAAAATCAGCCGCTTCCTTTACAACATCAGCGGCTGTATCTACCGAAATACCTGCATCAGCAGCATGAAGCGCCGATGCATCATTAATTCCGTCTCCCATATATCCTACAACGTTATTCGTACCTGATTGTCTAAGTGTTAAAATGATTTGTTCTTTCTGATTTGGCTCTATCTCTGCAAAGACCTCAGTATCATAAGCCTGTCGAATTAGGGCATCCTTACTCATATGATGTAACGCAGATCCTGTGAGGACTCGAGGATTTTGCATGCCGAGCTCGCGTGCAACATAGGCAGCAACATTTCTGTTGTCACCGCTTATTATTTTAAGCGAGATACCCATTTTTTTTAAATTAGATATTGATTGCACTACATCAGGTTTAATTGGATCGAAAAAGATAAGAAACCCTAAAAAAGTCATATTGACCTCGTCATCCTTGGTAATTGCAGAAGGAAAATTAGTATTATTATTATTATTATTATTTTGCATATAATTCGTAACTATACGATAACATATGCCTAGAATTCGAAATCCTCTATTACTAATCTGTTCATATCGGTCTTGAATTTTCTGTTTAATTTTATATAATTCTACTACTTCGCCATCCTCTATTTCAGCATATGAACATACTTCTAGTATATTATCAAGCGCACCTTTAGTTACCATGACTGATTTTTGAATTTTGGTTGTTTTTGTTACTTCACTATCTGAATACGAGACTAAAATAGTTAGTCTCTTACGAATAAAATCATATGGGATTTCATCCAATTTGTCATAAGCATACAGCATATTATCGATATGTTGATTCAAACAAAAATCTTTGATTGCCCTATCTATAGGATTAGTAAAGCCTGTTTCATAAATGGCATTAAGAAAAGCGTAGAGAAGAACCTTCTTGCTA
>JANWJI010000163.1 GCA_025449515.1 Nitrososphaeraceae archaeon
GGGTTGGAATAGCAAAGAGCTGAATTATAGCACTCTTTATGTCAAGCCTACCAATTGAGTTTGTTCTTGCGTCAGTAAACCAAATTGAGTTTCTCATATTATCATATACAAGTTGACCACCGGCTAAATCATTAATAGCCTTACTAACCACAGTTTTACCCTTTACATTAAATTGAGTAAAATTCTTGATGAGTGGATCGAATTTAATTATAGTACTTGTTTTGTTTGTCGAATGGTAAAACCAGGCATTACCCTGTGAATCAGTAGTAATTCCCTTTAAACCATTTTCCTTTAAAGGGATTTTGAATTCTTTGATAAAGTTGCTCTGCTTATTATAAGTAACCAAGTCTTTGAATGTGAGAAACTGTGCCTTAGCACTTAATTCTAAAAAAGAAAAAGGGAAGTATGTGGCTAGTAGAATAAGATACAGCGTCAATATGACGGATAACATAGAAATTCCAAGTATAAGCATTGTAGTAGTAGACCTAACTACTCTAACCTCATCTTTTAGCATCTCAATTTCATCTACTATTAATCTGTACTTTAGTCATCAAAAGACTTAATCACCTGTTACTGAGAATTCGTATGGATTACTCTGCTGTTTTTATTATGCTGGTTGTGATTGTGCATAAACTTGATTGAGATTTTCATTAGAGTATAGGTCTTCTTTCCCGTTTAGTCTTCTAGCTGCAAATTTAGGCTTATATCGTCCAAGCAGTATTGAATTTCCAACTACGGTTACAGAACTCATTGCCATTGCTAAACCTGCAAGCATAGGAAGCCATCCGAATATGCCAGTACCCAAAATTGGTACTAATATGCCGCCAGCTATTGGAATCAATCCAGCGTTGTATACAAATGCCCAAAAAAGATTTTGTTTTATTTTGGCTACTGTTTTCTTTCCTAAATCAAGTGCAGTAACAACATCTGTAAGATCATCTTTAATCAATATTATACCGCCAGTCTCTTTTGCGACATCCGTACCAGAACCAATTGCTATTCCTAGATCAGCTCTTGCTAATGCTGGTGCATCGTTAATTCCATCTCCAACCATTGCAACTAAACCACTTTTTTCTTTCTTTGATTTTAATCCAGATATTACCTGTTCCTTTTCCTGTGGTAATACTTGTGCTATGACTTTATCAATTCCAAGTTTCGATGCAACCGCTTTTGCAGTTCTTTCATTATCGCCTGTAAGCATTACTACTCGTATCCCAATTGACTTTAGCGAATCAACTGCCTGCTTAGCACTATCTTTTATTGTATCTGCAAGTGCAATTATCCCTGCAATTTTGTTATTGACTGCAACAAGGGTAGCAGTCTTTCCTTGACTTTCAAGCATGTTAAGTTTTAAGTTTACATCTTTATCGACCAGAATATTGTTATCATGCATTAGTTTTCTATTTCCAATGAGAATAGTGTGGTTTGCATATCTTGTTCTAAGACCATGACCAGATATGGCTTCAAATGAATCAGGATTTGACACCACAATACCATTTTCTTTAGCGTAATTGACGACAGCCTGACCTAAAGGATGCTCTGACCCAAATTCTGCAATGGCTGCAAGTCTGAGTATTTCGTTTTTACCTAATCTAGACGAATCTATTATATCAGTTACAGATGGTTTGCCTTTTGTTAATGTCCCTGTTTTATCAAATACTATTGTTTTTACCTTCTTAGCTATTTCCAAATATTCTCCACCTTTAAACAGAATGCCGTTTTCTGCTCCTTTTCCAGAACCCATCATCAAAGCTGCGGGTGTTGCAATTCCAAGTGCGCAAGGACATGCAATTATTATCACAGACACAAATGCTAAGAGTGAAAATGTAAACCCTATATTACCAATGAAGTACCATCCAAGCCCGACTCCTATTGCAACTGTCAATACAGCAGGAACAAAATATTTTGCCACCTGGTCTACTAATCGTTGCATTTGCGCCTTTCCGGTTCTTGCTTCTTCAACTAACTTAATAATTTGTGATAATACGGTATCCTGTCCAACCTTAGTGGCTCTGACTCTAAGCAGACCACTTTTGTTTATCGTTGCACCAATTACTTCATCACCTTTTGTCTTATCTAGAGGGATACTTTCACCTGTTACTGCTGATTCATCAACAGACGATGATCCATCTATTACGTTTCCATCAGTCGGTATCCTTTCTCCTGGTCTTATTATCATAATGTTTCCTTCATGTACCTGCTCCATTGGAATCTCAACTTCTTCTGTATCTACACGTTCTGTTTGTTTCAAAATCTTGGCCATTTTGGGTTGAAGATCCAATAATTTTCTTACAGCATTAGACGCTTTCTCTTTAGTTCTTGTTTCAAGCAATCTTCCAATAAGTATTAATGTGATAATAATGGCTGCAGTTTCAAAGTATACCGAAGTAAATGGGAAATAGCTTGGAATTAAGGTGACTGTTGCACTATACAAGTAAGCAGCAGTTGTTCCAATGGCAATGAGTGTGTCCATATTCGATGCCTTTGCTTTAATCCCATCCCACAACCCTCTGTAAAATCTCCAACCTATCCAGAATTGTAATGGAGTAGCCAATGCAAGCATTATGTAATTACTATAATGCATAACATACATTGGAAAAAGACTACCAAATTGTGCAGGTAGCATATGAGGTAGGCTAAAAATTACTATAGGTATTGTAAGAGCTATACTTATAGCAACATACGTTTTGAGCTTTCGTAATTCTTTTTCAGGTTGAGTAAATTCATCTAAACATTGCTTACTGCAAAAGTAGTATTCCCTTCCGTCTTTGCTGTACCTAAGAGACTCTGGCTTTTCTTCTACAAACATTCCGCAAACAGGATCTTTTGCCATGGTTTTATCACATTATAGATTGATTGAAAGATGTATAAATCTAGACCTTTACAATTGTAAAGGTATAATAGGCCAATCTAACGATTAATATATAACCACCGCATGCCTTTTCAACTAGACGACTATGATATATCTATACTAAATGCATTATTAAAAGATGGTCGGAAGTCATTTCGCGAGATATCTCGTGAAACCGGAATTACAACACCAACTGTTAAGGCAAGATTTGATAGACTTGTCAACATAGGCTTTATAAAGTCAGTATCTCCAATTTTTGATTTTGACAAGGTAGAAGAAAATATTGTCGAACCAAAACTACACGAAAATAAGGATATTTCCCGTAATGAGAGTAAAAATGAGAACGAAATTGATAATGAAATGGAATGCAATATTTATCAAGATCAACACTATCAGAGCTCACAACAATATACCAAATTCAGAATTAAAAGAGGATTGAAAATCAAATTAGACTGCGAATTTTGTGAAGGGCCAATAACAGGTAACCCTCATGTGTTTAGATTCGCAAATTATGAGCGATTTTTCTGTTGTAAAATATGTTTATCTGATTACAAGCAAAAATACACTGGAAGAATCGAGTCTATAAAAAGAAAGTTTGACGAAAGAGAATAATAACGATAACTATAACAACTACTAACCATCCAATTCAAATTGTCTTAAAATATATCTCTAATATAGGTAATGAAATATAATATTGTATGTTTATAATAGTAAAATGAATATCTTCGTGAGAATTCTATCTTCGCGGTTATTCTATGCCTAGCTTTGGGCATATCTATCATACTCTTATCAACAACTTTCTAGATAGAACCTCGAATAACTGAAACCATTACCAAAAAATGTAACATCATAGGCAATGAGACTAATCTATCATGTGCATTTCAACGATCTAATACCTTCGCCTCATCTTCCCTTGAAAAGAGATGACAAAACAAACGAAGTGGATAATGTAGGAGGAGATGTATCATTGACACAGACAAAATCGAAGGGTTACGACCAAAAGGGTAATAATGGGGGTTCAAAAAAGGAATATTCCATTTGCTTTACCCTTCCCCTGAAAATATTAGAACAGGATTTTTATTTGCCAATCTTTTCTGGATCTATCACCATGGCCGCCTCAGACATTCTACCTCTATAGAGTTACACCTTCAACAAGGGTAATCAATTCACTATATTGTTTTACATATTTCTGACCCTTACTGATTCCTAGTCATAAATCGTTATTATATAAATACAACTATTACTGAAGATCAGAAGGTAATATCCTCAACTGCTATTTTTAGCATGTTAATAATAAACGTGGTAGACGTTTTACAAAAACATTTTTTCCGTCTGGGTGCGGGCTCACAGAATACTATATTTATAAGAAGGTATACCGCAATTCTAAAAGAAAGAACATGTACAGGAACAGTAGTGTTTTTACTCTTTTCACTCTCTTAACTATTTCATTAGTATCTGCACCATATCTCATTAAAATTGCTAGTGCGTCACTTGTTAACGCCTTGGACTCGAAGGTAAAAGTAATCGAACTAGTTACAAAAAAAGCCAAGCCTGGACAACAAGATATTGCAATACACGCATCAGGCCACTTTGCAAATAATCAAATACAAAACGGTTCAGTCACTTGGATACAGGGTGGTTTATGGGATCTTGTAGTACATAATAATACTAATATAAATAACCAAATCTCTAATAATACAGCCGCTGCTTCTGTTTCATCCCCTAAAGCCGCTTTTTCAGCTAATTTTACTATGGTAAAACCTGATGGCAGTGAATCTCATATCCATTCAATTAATAATTTTGTATCAAATGATGTAATAATAGGTGGTGGTGATATGGTAATTACAGGAATTGGCAATATTTACTCTGATGGTATCTTAAAGTACAAGCAAGTTCCTATTACAGTGCATCTTATGGGAAGGCAGCATGTACTTGGGCTTATAATAGACACAGTTAAAACTGAAAATCATTATGCAAGTACTCATGAAATGTTTGGGACATTAATAAACGGCACCGGACTAGAGAAGATAGAAAAGACCCTGGTAATGCCAACAAAGTCACATTCGCAGGAGCAGCAAAACAGAAAAAGTATGAATATGCCTATGAATGTGGGATAAATTCTGCATATACGTTAGGTAAAAACCCTTTTTCCAAATTCAATGTTTAAAACCTTTGCTTACTAATACATATATTAACAATATGATCAATCATAAAAGGTTTTCAGTTGGATTAATAGCAACTGCTATTTTTCTTACAGGTGCCACAATGACTCTTCTCATCAGTGGTATGAGTAATGTCTCGATAGCAAGGACCCCAGTCGAATTTGCACAACAAACAACCGCAGCATCATCAAAGAACGTAGTAAGAGATTCTGCGACAATCTTACTAGAAAGTAAATCCATTCCTGCTAAAGGTTTCATACACCTTTACGATACTACGCCATATATGATAACAAACGGACATATAGCTGCAAATATTCCCTGTGACACCAGTTCTGTCAGCCCATTAAAGATATTAATAGGACAAGCTCCGGATGTAAAACCAGCTCAACTTGAATTAGTAAAGCCGTTATCAACTCCTGGTAAATTATGCATATATCATGTTGATGTGAATTCTAAACCAGGGAGTCCAATTACGGATATTGCAATACAAAATCCTACAGGAAACACGATGACACTCCCACCTGCTAGTACGGTTGTAATAGGTGTAAATGAAATCAGTCCATTACCATCCTCTTCTAGCATGCAAGGAAATATGACCAAGTAAAGATGGTCTAAAATGGATTTCTAATCCTCACTCTATTTTTTCATTTCTAAATGCAGAGTAACAGTCAAGGATCATTCTAATGTTCGAATTCTATCTGGTTGTAATGGCACTTTCTGAAAATGGTTAGGGTCAGTATTAACTCTCTGAATAAGAAGGAACAAAAGTCAAAGGTTGATACATCATACTTTTGATCTAGTTGATTTTCGAATATTCTAATAAAAATGAAAATTTAGGAAATGGAAAGTAATTTAGGTGTTGTACTTGCACAGATATAGTAACCTAGGCCTAAAATCATTTCAATCCATCTTTCTTTAGTAGTTCCAATATCCTTTCAATTATTTTGTTGTGTGCTCCATCTTTGTCGATGGACACTCGTAACAAATAGTTATCATCCAGTGGAAATGATGCGAGTTTAATTTTTTCTCTTTCTGAAAAACTGTATATCGTTCTACCAAATTCAGGGTCAAAATCCTTATTCATCTCATTCTTAAGAACAAACTCCATATATAGTTCCAATGACTTTTCATTATTTTCCATGGATTCTAAGCCTTGTTTCATTCCTCCTGCAACGAGTTTACCCATCTTATTTATAATACCTGCAAAGCGTATGGTAGAATCAAGTGCAAAAATAGGATTGCATAATTGGTCAAGTGTATCTTTGTCAAGCATAGTGTAGCATATAATACTATCTTATATAGACGTTTATTGTTATGTTGGTGGATAAGCAATAATTGAAAATAAAGAACAGTGCGACCAATGTTACCACTATATATGAAACAACAATTACAACTAAATCCGGCAGCAATAAAAATAAAAAAGTAAAACAGATCACATCATTAAATTTTGGTTGGTCAGATCGAAAGATAGAGGATGCCGTCAGAGGCTTACGACCAGAGTTTTCTAGAAATCTTCATAGTATTTCAGAAGAGAATGCTCTTACAATAGCGAATTACATTCTAGCAATGAGATCAGAGATTAATATGTCTGACCCTTATAGATGGAATAATATTAGTGTATTGTGCAAATTCTCAAAGTATCATGAAAATAAACCATTTCATGAGATAAATAGAGATGATATCCTTGTATTCTTGGACAGTTTACGAAAGCCAGAGACTTCTGATCCACTGCATAGATGGATTGGGACCTACAACCAATACAGAATCCAACTGTTAAGATTCTTCAAATGGCTATATTATCCCGATGTAGACCCTGATAAAAGACCGAGACCAAAAATTATAGAAAATATTCAACAACTCAAGAGAAGAGAAAAATCAATCTACAAGCCTACTGATTTATGGACCACAGATGATGATCTACTCTTTCTAAAATACTGTCCTTCAAAGAGAAACAAATGCTATCATATCATGGCATATGACACTGGATGCAGGCCACACGAATTACTAAAATTAAGGATAAAAGATATTGTATTCAAGAATAGAGGAGACAGACAATACGCTGAAGTTCTGGTTAACGGAAAAA
>JANWJI010000164.1 GCA_025449515.1 Nitrososphaeraceae archaeon
AATAGATCAGCTAGGAGCTAACCAGATTAATGAAATTAATAAAAATAATAAATGCGTCAAATATTTTTGATCTCAATTCATTATGTCTCTCTCTAAAAATGCACTTTCTATATGATTATTTGATGACATGATAAAGTTAGCACTATGCGGTAATGTTGACATTATTTTAAATACTAAGGAATCGGATATTATGACATGGCACTAAAACAGGAAATTAGATTCGTTTTGGATTTAAGCCTGGCTGAATCCTATATCTATGGAACAGCTACTATGTATGATAAGTCTTATTCGATTAATATTCAGCAAGCATCACAACAATTGCTAGTTCTTCCAAAAGACTCCTTTTATATTGAACCGTCGAGTCGAGCATCAGTTTCATTTAGCTGCTCGCCAGACAATCATAGTAACGAAATCATAGTAACTTCTGAAATAATGGTAGGACAAGGAGACTTAATAGAGATTTACCTCGATCAGGATAATGTAATTCTAGCCCTTGCACGTAACCTTCCTGTACAGATGATCTTGCGGGTTAACCCTGGAAGTATGTAAGAGGTAAATAATAAATTATGCAAAAATATATAAAATCGTATAGCGCTAATTTTGATGTTAAGGAAAAGGAATCTAAAATTAAAGTACTTGTAACAGGTGCAAGCGGCTTCATCGGTAGTCGAGTAGTATCCAAATTATTATCGTTTTCTACCTTCTCTTCTCATTTATCTAGTAATAGTTACGAAATATTATCTTTGACTCGCAATAAAGACTCTTTGAGAGGTAGTAATGAAAGGCATAAGGATGCTTTTAAAACAATCGTGGCAGATGTAAATGATTATTCTCAGCTCGTGAAAGCAATGACAGGGGTGAATATCGCATTTTATCTTATCCATTCAATGGAAGGATCTTCTAGGGAATGGAAAAAATTTTCAGAAAGAGACCGAAGGGCCGCAGAAAATTTCGCAAAGGCTGCTACTGAGTGTGGAGTTAATAGGATCATATATTTAGGAGGACTCATTCCTGCAGAAAACAGGGAAGAGTATAGTAAGATGTCTGATCATATGCGCAGTAGGAAAGAAGTCGGTGACATATTAAGGACATCTTCTGCAAGAGTTACGATTTTCCGTGCTGCCGTCATTTTAGGCCAGGGTGGAGGCTCTTTCCAGATGTTAGAATATCTGGTTAAAAGGTTACCTGTAATGGTATGCCCAAAGTGGGTCTTAACTAAATCACAACCGATATCAGTGGACAATGTAGTTGAATATCTGGTTAAAGCGATAGACGTAAAGGAAACTGAGGACACGGACTTTGATATCGGTGGTACAGAGGTTCTCACGTATATTCAGATGATGAAACGATATGCAAAAATGATAAACAAATCTATAAAAATAATAATAATACCATTTCTTACTCCACGATTATCTTCTTACTGGGTTGACCTAATTACTCCAGTAAAGGCTTCATTAGCAAGACCACTAATAGATAGTCTAAAACACGAGGCAACCGTAAAAGATGATACAATAAAAAAATTAATTCCTCTTAGGTTAAAAACTTTTGAAGAGGCAATAAAGGCTGTTGAAGAAGAACATGTAAAAAAAAAGAACACTGAACGACAGCGAACAACACATTCTCTAAATAACAAACTTCTCATTGTCTCATTATTAGCAATGGCAGCTGTAGGTTCTACATACTACACGTTGGATGCAAGACCCGAAGTATTCCAGGCTAGTTGGCTACTCCTAGGTGGATTATGGTATCTCTCTATAGCCTTTTCCCTATTTTTCGTTTCTTCTGGAACAAGACTTGGAGCTATTACTGCAGGTGTGATCGGATGGATAACACTCACATTCTGGCTTGTTGATAATATATATACTATTTCTGGCAAATCTTTAATCGCCACATCTCCTAATCTACTAATGACTTTGCGAAATTTTATTGGTGCTGTAATAGCAGTATCGGTTGTAGCAGCTTCGCATAATGTCTATCATAAAATAAGAATGAATGGCATTTGACATCTAGTTAGGCACCATAATGACACTTAGGCACGTGTTTATATATTACGTATCCTAATAAAGGAACATGGAAATTTTAAGAACAAATGATCGGAGACAATTTATCCAGTATTGCTCCATTGCAGGCTTTATCAGTGCATGGGCCGTTTCAGGCCTACTAGTTATAGTCGATATCATATCTGATACTCCTCCCGGAACTTTATTTGCTGTCATTGGGGTATCATTAGGAATTAGTGATCCACTAACAGCACAGTATATTGGCTTCATTTTACATGTTATAACTGGAATGGCTGCTGGAAACGTATTTGGACAAATTTCGGTTTTCTGGTCAAAGATGGCACCCTACAACTCAAAGGAAGGCATTGTTAAAGGAATGATAGTTGGTGTGGCATTATGGATAGCTAGCAATATTCGGCATACAACCACGGCTTGATTCCTTTGCATCGTCAGCTCCCAATCAATTTATATACAATATAGCTGGTCATTTTAATGGATTATATCCTGTAATAATAGGTGGGTCGCTTGTATTCCATCTGATATATGGTGCGTTGACTGGTTTTGTTTCTGGAAGAATGACAGAGTTAGGGACATTTATAAAAGTTAGAAACAATACTATGATAAAGCCATGACTTGCTTGTTGTAATATGTATATAGTAGCTGTTGGCAGCAGAAACGTGGTTTACCACTAATCTCATTTATATGATGAAGGGTAACAAAGTCATGGCACAGTATACCTGATTTAAAATGGTTTATATCAGAAGTAAGAAAGTAAAAGGAATTGATTACGCATATCTAGTACACAGCGTATGGGATCCCCAAAGAAATATGTCCAGACAACAGACTATAAAATATTTAGGTAAGGCATCGCAGCTAACAATTGAGGATATACCAAAAGAATACAGAGATGATACAAAGATTCTGGCCTTCGTGTCGGCTTTTAGCTCTTATCAAGAAGAAAGAAAAATACTCATCTCGAGGATTCAAGAGGAAATATTTGCGCTGCTAATCGACTGCAATGTTAATGATCTTGTGGATCTTTACGAAAAATATTCCAAATTGTTTGGCTTGACTGAATTTTATGATAAACTGCTAAAACCTGTAATGTATAGAGTTGGAGACTTGTGGCAGCAAGGTCAACTAAATGTCGCAACTGAACATGCTAGTACCAATACTGCAATTAGCCTGATTAAGATAATAAATGAACGGATTGCTGCAAGAACTAGAGTGCCTCACACTTCATCCGAGTACAAAGCTGTAACGTGTACTCCTAATGGTGAGCTACACGGTTTAGCATGTAACATGATAGAATCACTTCTCTTAAACAATGGATTTAAAGTTTACAATATTTCGACTTCTATACCTACAGATTATATTGTAAACTATATACGTGATTTACAACCAGACATCGTATTTATCTCTATAACACTTGCAGAAAATATCAAAGCCGCTGAAAGACTTGTTCAACATATTCATGCCAAGTATAACAATAAACTGCCAATTATGATTGGAGGTTCAGCATTCAATACGACACAGCAGTATCAGGATGGCATTATTAATGCCTTTATTATGAAAGATGCTTCGTTTGATGATATAATGAAATTAGTTAGGATATCTATAGTGCAAAAATAGAAGGCATGTAGTCTAATTAATTAGAGGTTTGCTGCATTTTAAACGGGAAAAGTTCGTAGAAGTGTTATCTAACCTACACCATGTCGAAATCAAATCTATTCTGAATAATATTCTTATGTCAACGATGATAAACGGTCCGCGCCAAAACGAATTCAAGTCGACATTATCTCAGACAGCCCGCACATTAGCCCAATCAACTTTGGTAGTTAAAGCCGTACTAATACTTAATGGGAATCATCGCCGGAAAAATTATAAGGATTAGTAAAACCTTCCTCAGTTTATAGTTAGAAAAATTTAACCAGATAAGGTTATTACTATGAATTTCTTAATTGTAACCATTAATGTTAACGAACCAGAACAATCTATTAAAAAATGGATTGTTTTCACTGGGAATTCTTATTTTGATTGCGGGTGGATATGAAAGCTCATATTTCAATAGCATTCCTCCAATTTCTGCCCAGGTAATTCCAAGAGGACTTGAATCCAATGGCAACACAACCATTAATTCTGAGTCAGATTCAACGACGACTACTCATACCTCTTATACCATAGAGGGTAGCAATGCGCTCTTAAATTCGAAATTGCCGTTGATAAAGAAGGCAGTCGTAAGTCAAATTTATAGTGCAATGGGTTTAACACAAAAAGCTGGCGCAAACAATACAGCAACAAACCTAAACGCTTTGATTACAAATGAAATTGATAATTCAACATCTAGCTCAAGCAGCCTTGAAACGACCAAATCCTTAGCTGGTGCACAAGTTGCTAATGCCATCCATAAAATAACATCTATGACTAATAGCAATGCTGGACAAGATCTAGCAGTGGGAAAAGTTGTGGTCGACAATGAAGCAAAATGCTCCACTTCTGCTGCTGCCACTAGTATTCATTGTAACCTTAGTATACGTATTCACAAATAACACATGAATTCCTAAAGCATGATTTGAATGGGAATGGGAGTGCGCAGCCTAGACTGTCTACACCCTCTACAATACTTACAGGGGTGTTGTCTTAGCATAATAACAAATTTCAAGAAACCCGCGAATTTATAGCATAGTGTATAGAATAGATCAAACCTTTTTCACGTTAAATAGCTAAATACTGACGACATTGTCATTTCTTTTGATACTAGAGTATACGAATTAGAAGATGTTGCCGCTGCTGTCTTTCCTTCCATTCAATATTAGCCAATTTACGTGTAATTATTGTATGTTAGAGATAGACATTAAATCCAAATCTCATTCGATAGGATTCTTATGCAAGTGACAATTACTACACCTTTTTCTCTTTATCCCAGAATTCGCAGTCTGAATTAAGTATGTTTTTACCAAACTGTATTAATGATATTGCGAATGTTTCGACAATTAACATAAATGCATCAAGACGCAAACTCCATTTTGTCTGTGTTCTGGTTCCACAACAGCATACATAATCATATCTGATCATAGCCAATCTCTAGTGTAAGTTTCATTTACTATATAGTCAGTTACTCTAGTTTGTATGTAATAGAGATTGGTTGCTCCCATCTTGTAACACGATTTTTTTGGTTGATGACTTGCATAATATTAGCTATATTTTATCTAACTTAGTTCTAGAAAGTATAGTAAACTCATACGGCTAAACTATCTTTGACCTAATCATCTGAAAAATTAGAAAAGCTAAAAGATAGAAATCATGGCTTTATTTCTATCTGCCTAATTAAGAACGGCAATACTAAGGGCTAAGGGCAATTACTCTTAAATATATATGCCTCTAAAACACATATTGTAATTATATATGGCTAAAAATGAGTTTGTTGAAGTCGCCAAAGTACATGAAATTTCTGATGGAAAGATGAAACATATAGAAGTTGAGGGAAAGGAAGTATTACTTGCCAACATAGATGGCAAATTTTATGCCATGAGTGACCGGTGTGGTCATATGAATGCCTTGCTTTCAATGGGTAATTTAAAAGGAAATACTGTAACATGTCCTTTCCATGGTGCAAGCTTTGACGTTACCACTGGAAAGAAGCTCTCGGAACCTATCCTAACTCCACCACAGAATATGGAACCATTACCACAAACTTGGCAAAAGTTTTTCGAAAATGTAGGTCAACTTATGTCACATATTAAGACGCTTGATCAGATAGTCTATGAAACCAGAGTTGATGAAGACAGTATCAAAATTAAGATTTAAAAGGACTCTAATTTTGATTCTGCTAGAGAGAACAGCAGACTAGTTTACAAATCATCGTCATTTGCATGTGTATCTAATTACAACTAGTTCGCACTAGTACAGCTATCTTAGAA
>JANWJI010000165.1 GCA_025449515.1 Nitrososphaeraceae archaeon
GACTACTGTCAATTATGGATTCAATATTATCTGAAGAATCAGTAATAAGTGGTAAAATGGGATCAATGTTTATGCAACAACGTATGCCAAAATCAGTAAACTTATTTATTACTTCGAACATTGCAGACGCAGGGGGCGTGCCTGGTTCAATACATCTTCTTATATTTTCATCAGATGTAGTTATTGACCACACTATAACACAATTATCTTTGTATTGTTTATGTAATTCCAGATCTCTTTTTATGATAGTCGACTTTGTAAATACGTAGTAAGGAAAATTATGATTCTGCAAAACCTCAATGCATTTTCTTGTCAGCTCAAACTTAACTTCCGCCGCTTGATACGCATCTGTTGCAGAAGATATCATTACAGGATGTATTTGTTTTTTGAATTTCCATAATTTTAGCTGCTTCTCTAATATTTGTGGAGAGTTACTCTTTGCATATACTCTATCATAAAATTCAGGAGACCATTCATATGTAGCATAGCAATAACCACATCTATGCTGGCAGCCTTGATACGGATTTATGGTCAGCCCTTCATAATCTCTTACAGTAAATGGATGAAGAATCATCTTACTTTCTTTTAATTCAAATTCAGGTGCCCTATTCAGATTATACCACAAATTCATTGGAATAGAAGTGAATGCTATTGCCAGTTAAAGCTGAAATCCCGTAGGGGAGAGGGGGAAGACGATGAAAATCGGAATTGTCGTTGTCGATAATGATATCTATAACATAATAATACCGATGGACTTATGAACAGACGTAATGTATTTACTTTCAAAACGCTTAAGGGAACAAAACCATCGAATGCATATTTCAAACATATATGATAAATTCGAACAAGAAAAAAGTAGCCGGAAAAGGGCTCTGTCAACTCTTCGTTTTACACACAACTCTTTGCTATTGGATTCCTATCTTCGCCCCTGAATCTTCATTTTGATCGTTAGGTTGCCTGTCAATACCGTTTTAGGAATATATCACTAGCGACTTGAGCATTATTTTTTCTTCTAACAATTCTAACCATGTCTTGACTATCTTATTATGACTTGAACCTTGATTGATTTTTCAACTGTCATTCCTATAAGATCGTCAGAATTCCCTCTAAGCTTCGACTCCTCTATTATCTCTTATTTACTTTTAACTAATATTGGAAAAAGTGCGGTGAGTAGTTTTAACAAGAAAGCTGTGACTACTATCATTATAAACTGATAGATGATAGATAATAATATTGTCTATTGATGGGATAAATACAGAACATGAACCCTTTAAGAAAAGTAACAGTAGCAATAATAGTAATATTTTACAGTTTATGAAAAAATATCAAATTGCTACTTACCAGCAACTTTTAAAGAGATCTGTCGAGAACATAGAATGGTATTGGAATGCAGTAAACGAAGACCTCAGTTTAGAATGGTTCCATAAGTATAATCAAGTTTTTGATTCATCAGAAGGGTTTCCAAGAACAAAATGGTTCCTAGATGGCAAATGCAATATAGTTTACAATGCAGTTGATAAACATGCTAAAAGTCATCCTGGCAAGATTGCTTATATTTTCGAAAATGAGAGAGGAATTAGTAAAAGAATCTCATATCAGCAGTTGGCCAATGAAGTAAATTCTCTGGCTACTGCTTTGAAACATGCAGGTGTAAAAAAAGGGGATGCCGTTGGGATATATATGCCAATGATCCCAGAAGCTTTTTTTTCAATGTTTGCCTGTTCTAAAATAGGGGCAGTACATACGACTGTGTTTTCTGGCTTTGGCAGTCAAGCATTATGCTCAAGACTTCGAGATTGTAACGCACAAATATTAATTACCGCTGATACAATGCAACGAAAATCCCTACATATAGACCTTAAAAAGAGATGGATTAAAGCATTAGAAGAAACGAATATCTCAAAGGTAATCACTGTTGGGAAAACAGATAGTTACAATAATATGGAAATAATCACCTATAATGAATTCACCAAAAATTACTATGGAATGCCTTGCGATACCGAAGTCATGAACTCTGAAGATCCTCTTTTCATACTCTATACTTCGGGCACAACGGGTAAACCAAAAGGAACTGTGCAAGTACATGGAGGATATATGGTTGTGTCCGCACAACAAACGTCTTATCTTATTGATATGAAACCCCAGGATGTGTTATTTTGGTATGCAGATATCGGGTGGATAACTGGCCAAACATGGGTTGTTTATGGCAGTTCTCTGATTGGAGGAACCGCGTTAGTATATGATGGTCATTTAGATTATCCTGAGAATGACACATGGTGCAAATTAATTCAAAAATATAAAGTGACAATATTTGGAATGGCTCCTACAGCAATAAGGAACTTTATGAGAGAAAGTATGTCGTTGGATAATTACGATTTTTCTTCATTAAGAATTCTAGCTACGACCGGTGAACCGATAAACAAGGAAGCATGGTTATGGTACTTTGAAAATGTAGGAAGAAAACAATGTCCAATAATTAATCTATCTGGAGGTACAGAGATCGGAGGAGCTATACTTAGCGCCTCACCAATTATTTCGCTTATGCCCTGCACAGTGGGATTTCCAGTGCCTGGATTTGATGCAGATGTTTTTGACGATAAAGGTAAGCATACTGCCCATGGTTTTCTTATCATTAGAAAGCCTTGGCCTTCAATGAGCAGAGGGATATTAGAAGACTGGAATAGATTTATTGAAGCATATTGGTCAAAATATGGCAATGATATATGGTATCATGGGGACATCGTATTTGTTGATCCTATTGATGGTTTATGGTATATTTTGGGTAGAGCAGATGATATAATCAAGGCTTCAGGACATAGAATAGAATCTGCTGAAATAGAAGGCGCTATTTCGTCTCATTACGCAGTTGCAGAAGCTGTAGTGATTGGAATGCCAGACAAGATAAAAGGAGAATCAGTAACTGCATACATAGTCTTAAAGAAAGTATCTCCCTCTCCTAAAGATATGGAAAAACATTTAAAAGACGAAATCATAAAAATCGTTGAAAGTTTAGTTGGAAGATTTGCTTGTCCCAAATATATTATATTTGTAGAAGATTTGCCTAGGACAAGAACTGGAAAGCTCGTTAGACGAGTAATTAAGGCAAAAGCATTGGGAGAAAATATTGGTAATCAAGATCTATCAATTATTGAGAATCCAGAATCACTAAAGTGTATTAGGACACTCATATAGGGGGTATAAATATTTGCGTATGCTACAATAAATAGGAAAAATTGGCTCGGGCACTCAATAGCAATACTATCTCAGCGGCTACCGAATTATCAATGAAGCAGGAACCCTATCGCAACTTTATCACTAGTCTCGATAGCGAGGATACTAGAAGGACATATAGAGAGTCGCTGACACATTTCATGAGATTTTTAAATGTTGAGACATATGAGGATTTACTAAGATATGCTTCTACAAAATTAGCAGGCCTGATAAGAGACTTTATTATTCATATGAAAGAGGATAAGAAATCCTCACCGGCTACCATCTCGGTAAGAGTAGCGGCAATAACCCATTTTTATGAAATGAATGATGTTACTCTGCATTGGAGCAGACTCAATAAATTTAAGGGTAGGTTTCGAAATGTAGTAGAAGACCAACCCTATACAAAGGATCAGATAAAAAAATTAGTTAAGGCCGCTCCTCTTCGTGACCAATGCATTATTACACTAATGGCCTGCAGCGGAATGAGACGCGGCGCTATACCGTTACTCAGACTGAAGGATATAGATAGAATAGAAAACACGGATTACTAAAATTCAGGGTGTACAAGAATGAGCAAGAATCCTACATAACCTATTGTACTCCAGAATGTACCGCACTAATCGACCAGTATCTGCGTTGGCGTGAAAGACTAGGCGAGAAATTCACTCCCAACACGCCATTATTTCGGCAAACATTTGATACTATAACACAGATAAACCAGCCCAAGCCAATGCGTCCGAAGGGGGTCAGCGGAAGAATAAACAAGTTACTGGAAGAGTCTGAGATTAGAATACCTGTTACCGGCAGTACTAATTCAGGCAAGACGGAATTAATGGAGACTCACGGACTACGCAAATTTTATAAGACTACCTGTATAAACGCAGGAATGCATCCGCTATACAGCGAATACCTAATGGGTCATCGCTCCGGTCTAACCAAGTCATACTTCAAACCAACTGATCAAGAATTACTAGAGGGAAATGATAAAGCTCTTGGTTACGTAGCCGCCATTAACGATCTAACTATAAACGAAGAGTGCCGCTTGCATAAAAAAATTGATGAACTAACCAAAAAGAAGAATGAAATTGAAATTATGGAGGTCAGACATGCTGAAGAGATCAAGGGAATGCGTGATCAAATGAGTCAGATTTTGACAATGATACAACATAACCCAAAATTAGCAAGAGTTAAGCCGGAAGCATTAATAACTAAAATGACAGAATAAGATACAGGAAAAGAATATACGATCCAATTTATCAAATATACTTTTATTTCCTCGCATTTGGTCAAACTCCGTGGACATGATAGAATCGAGATCATTTTGAATGCTAGGCCTAGTGGTATAGTCTTCTGCCATGCCATCGGCCAATCCTTCTATATCATTGGGGTTAATTTTCCATTTGTACGTTGATGATTGAGATAATATTCTCTGTCTGGCCATTTCAGTTGATATGATCTTCAAAACAAAATTTGATATTGGTTCGATTTCCTTCTTTATTTCATAACGGTCCAATCTGCTTAATGCATCTTGTATTCTTTCCTTTATCTCATCTAGTTCTGTTACTACAGATGAAATAAATGCGTTCTGACCCCCGAGTGTTACATCACCAACAGTTTCTGAAATTTTAATTTGCATCTGATATAACTTTGAAAAGATAGTAAAGTTCAATAGTTCTTTAGTGTATTTGTCTTCAATTGTTCTTGACCAAACCATGGCTAACCTAAGCATATATAGTCTCATCGTATCGAATAAGAATAGAGTAGTATCAAAGATTAATTCATATGCAACATATAATGGTTCTCCATGGTATTGCGAGTATTTCGGTTTCAGCAGCCTTTTTCCTGATTGCCATCCTTCAAGTTCTCCTTTTACTTTCTTTAATAAACTGGGATAAAGTTCTTCAAATTCTTTTAGTTCCTTTGAGACTGTATACAGAGGATTGTCTTCTCTAACATAAAACATTTTATTTCTGGCTTTCTTATGCGATTTCTTATCCATAATCACCTTTTTCCTTTTCAATTTTTTTAGGATTGTAAATAATCTTCTTCGCCCAATTTCCCTTTCTTCTTCTGCCTTTTCTAATTCATTTTTCATAATAAACTCAGCAGTACAGCCAGGGTTGTTTAGTATAAAATCTACAATCATCTGACTGTAGCGTTGTTCATCGAATTTCGTAATTCCATATGTTTCCTTAGATGTCATTATGGATTAGTTTCCTAATAGTATCTATCTATCAGGATAGTTATATTCTCTACGTGGTACATATAAGTACAATAGGAATTACCCGGGACACACGGGAATTATTGAAAACACTAGGTAAGAAGGGCGACACA
>JANWJI010000166.1 GCA_025449515.1 Nitrososphaeraceae archaeon
CGGACCTTGGTTACACGGCTTTCCATATGCGTCGAATGCAACACTGTCTTCTCGTTTAGTATCACGTGGTTGTTTCTTAGCCTTTTTTCAACTGCAATTGGTTTCTGGATTTTTTTATCTGTGATTCAATTTGTTTCATCGTTTGTGATTGTGTATCTATTAGATTTCGTACCTGTTTCTGTAGAGGTTCGAGGATAAGCTTTTCCACTATTTTTTTATCTCCTTGGTCAGGATACAATAAGGTGTCGAAAATATCCGATCTTCTTTTTGATTTATGACTATATTCATATTGTTTATCTTCAGTTACTGAGACGTCTTTTTGGTGTTTGAGAGATGTTACTTTTACATTTGTACGTTTCTGTTCCTCAAAATTCTTTTTCTTAAATCTGAACCACTCTCCAATGTCGGCATGATCATCTTTAATAAGACCCATCCCTATTCCTGCCACGATTGCAGCAGCTGCAGTAGGAACAGATGTTGCTCTCAAGATCAACGAAGATAATGCTAATACTGCACCAATTTCACCGTGATGCAATCTCCTGTTTAGAACATGAACCTTACTAGGTTGAGAGGTATTATCCCTTGAATTTCTGCAATTCCAATAGGACGTTAGAAGTTCAGCACCAATAAAGCCCATAGTCAATCCGCCTCTAATACCCAAGGTACACAATAGTCCATATAATACCATTAATAAATACTAAAAGGATGTTATAACATATTAATGATACTGAAAATACATTATTATATCAACCGCCAAACTTGAGATTCCATCTCTCATAACATGTCAGGTTAGGTTTTGCATATTGTAAGTCCAATATGGCTCAAAACTACATTTGTTTACTGATGTTACTGTATTTGATAATACTATTCTGTTTATATCATCTAACAAGTTTAGAGCGAAACTATCTGCACTACTCGGAGTAGGTATGTGATAAATAATATATCAGTAATGGGCAATTTTTTAACTGCGTTTTTCCAAAAGTTCATAAAACTATTACAATACGTTCGTCGAATATATCAAATCATTTTTATAATTTTAGTCTGATATCACACCTAAGCATGAAATCTATAATCATGAATATAATTGGTGCTTCAGTATTGGCAGCTACATTGATGCTCGGCGGCACGTTTGCCGTCACCAACATTCAGAAAGTAAATGCACAGATGGGTAGTGGTAATTTGACTGGAGGAGGTATGATCGGTATGATGGATGGTGGACCTAACATTACAGGTTCTATTAAATTATCTACGGTTATGGGAAATGCATTATCTTCACAGATAAAAATTGGTCTAAATCAATCTGCTATGACTGCAGAAAAAGCTGTAGGTAACAATTCTCACGCAGTTGCGGCACACCTTGGAGTAGAAAATGGATATTTGGTATACACTGTATGGCTTGTTGATGGCAGTTATAACTTTCATAAGGTAATAGTGGATGCAGGAAATGGAAAGGTATTATCTAGTCAGCCTGTATCAAAAGGACAATCAATGATGATGCATGGTATGATGATGATGGGAGGTGATATGATGCAGCATGGACCTGGTGGTATGATGCGTGGCAATGGTCCTCATAATATGATGAAGGGTGGACCTGGAATGAGTGCACCGTGGCATCAATGGTAATCGAGTAAAACGAGTCATAGGAACCAGTAACAAGAATCACTCATTTTTTTACAGTTTAATGGAAATATTAGCTAATGCTTGCACATATCGACAGTAACACTCGACTTAAACGAAACAAGTTAAGATTTTAGGATAACGAAATTACTCAAATGATGAGGATTAATAAATTTATCTTATAATGGACAGTAAGAGAATTTGACAGCAGATTAGAATAGAATCTAATTCCGATCCACGAATTCCTAATATTGTATGTTGCATGTGATCTCATCCGATATTTCTATTCATTAATGTCATGAGCATTAAATTATAACAAATATGAATGAGTATGTATATCAGTTTCTAGGTAAGAAGATACTAGTCACTCACTCGATACATATGATTATGGTTCTAAACCGAACCTAAATCTCTAACATAATTCTGCCGTTTCTTTCTTTATCAAACAAAGCTTGTATAGCTTTTTCTGCTTCATAGAGTTTGAATCGTTTCCATACTTTAATCTTAAGTTCTTTTGACATACTTATAAGATCTGAGTTCTCTTCTAGTTCCGCGACTTGAACCTATCAACTTTACTTGTCTTAGATATAATGATTGAATGTTTATCTTGATATCTGCGCCTGTTAGTCCTCCAAATGTCACTAATCTACCATTCGCACCAACAGACTCAAGGCTGCTGTCCCATGTCTCAGATCCAACCGAATTTAGAACTACATCTGCCATCTTTCCTTGAGTAATTTCTTTTACTTCTTCTACTATTTTGTCATATTCATTGATAATATAATCAGCACCAAAATCCTTTACCCACTCATCCTTAGAAACCGCTAAAACCTTTGCTCCCATTCTGTCAGCAAACTGAATGGCCATCATTCCTGTGTTTCCTGATGCTCCAAATACAACCAAGAATTCATTGAATTGTAGTGAAGCTTCCTTTAGTGCATGAAATGGCGTTAAAGTAGTTACAGGAAGACTTGCAGCTATTTCCCAGTCTATGTTATCTGGTATTCTAAGCACATTTCTTTGCGGTACTGCAATATATTCAGCAAATCCTCCATTAGTAATTGCACTATCTATCCCACCGTTGCTACATAACATATCAAGACCATTTAGACACATATCGCAGGTCGCATCAAATACCCTACTGTGAACAATTACTCTATCTCATTCATTTAAATCACCTTCAACGTGGTTTCCCATACTTTCTACTCTTCCGTTTATTTCACAGCCCGGTATGTTGGTAATGGTCTAACGGGCACTGCACCAGAAATTACCATGTGATCTATAGGATTCACACCACACAGCTTAACTTTTATAAGCACATCATGATCTGTTAACTTTGGTTCTTTTACATCCTGTTTTATCTCTAGATTTTCTAAGCCTGGTTTTTCGAATATGGCGGCTTTCATCGATATAACGAATTTTCAGAGGTATATAATTATTTTTTATTAAATACTCAACAACAAATACATTGATGCAAAATACATATGATATCATGCAACATTTTTCATGGCTAGGATTTAAGGCAAAGGTAGTATGAAGCAGATTTATTATTACCCCCATTACTATCCTGGGTTCACGACAATGACAGATTATAAATTTGAGCGTTACTAACAAATGTGTTCATATGTGGGGATTTTGCCCTGGTACTCTTTTGCCAATTGAAAACAATTTGCAGTTATGAAGATCACGTTGTAAGTGAATTTCTAGTTAACAGTAATGATCGAAACAAAGAAAAAGAATTGAAAAAGCTGTAATTGCATGAGTTACAAATTCACAGATGGATTCTTAATTTTCCTCAATTGTCTTGGATAGTGGCTAGCCTTTCACACGAAATTTGCAATTGGATTTATAAGCATAGGGTTTCTAAGAGAGATCTATGTTGAATTTAACCTCGTGGCACTGACTTCTACTGCATTCGACGATCTAAGCACTTCACATCCTGATTTACTGTTATTATATATTTGCAGACCGTTGTCGAGGATTTTTGCTATCTACAGACATACTTTTGTCAGGTTCTCTTTGTCTCATAGTGAAGCATAACTATTCCGCAGTCAAACGCTATTGACTTAACCAGAGCAAATTTGTGAATCTCATTTGTGTAGTTGAATATAGTCATGCCACTTCCAATTGCAGCCGGATTGACGAACAAATGAAATTCGTCAATCAATCCTGCTTTAATCAAGGAAGAATCAAATGAGGCTCCGCCATAAACGATGATGTCCCTGCCATTTTCACTCTTTAGCTTGATGACTTCGTGTGTAAGGTCGCCTGTAGCGATAACCGTATTTACCCACTGGGAATTTTTTAGTGTTTTAGTAAAAACAACTTTTGGTGTTTCTATCATCTTTTTGGCAAACGCATAGAAAGGATCATTAGGTTTGGTCATCACATCTGACCAATATGAAACAAAGCCATCTGTCATTTTTCGTCCTAAACTAATAGTATCGACCGATTCAGTTAATTCAAATACATGTTTTTTGAGTTTGTCATCCCAGTTCCAAACCATCCAATCCATTTCACCGTTGGGTCCTGCAATATAGCCGTCTACGGAGATTTGTACCTGTAATTTTAATTTTCTCAAGGTCTTTTAGCCCCCCGCGTACGCCTTCCTCAAGTCTTGTATATCGATTTTGTTCATTTGAAGCATTGCCTTTATAACGCTTTCCGATTTCTTTGCATCTTTATTCTGCACCATTTCCCCCAAGACTGTGGGAACGATTTGCCACGAAATACCAAACTTGTCTTTTAACCAGCCGCACTGCTCTTTTTCTCCTCCTTCGGACAGCTTTTCCCACAAGTCATCTCCTGTGTTTCGCAGCTCACGAGAAATGATATAGCAGGCGAGAATCTGAAAACAGGGCCTCCGTTTAAGGCCATAAATTGTTGTCCTTCAAGTTCAAACCTCACAATCATTACCGTTCCCTTTGGTCTTCCGGAAACCTCTGCAGCTGATTGTCCGTAATGAGTAATATCTGTGATTTTTGAGTTTCTGAAAACAGATGCATAAAATTTTACTGCTTCTTCTGCATTGTTGTCAAACCACAGATGAGGGGTGATCTTTTGCATAACGAACTTATTCATGAATGCACTTATAACAAATAATATAAAAGGCATTACTCCCCAAGGGGAGTATAATTAATTAGAAGTACTGAGTGACGAATAATTGCCGAAATTGAAGCGAAACAAGATGGAGATATATAATGACGTTCTCAGCGCAATAAATTTGGAATTAACTAATGGTGAGGCAAAGCCTTCCAGAGTGCAATCCCTTAGCAACCTCGCTTATGACAATCTCGTGAGATACCCTAATGAATTAGAAACGAAGACAATGATCCTGCAAAATCCGCTTCGGATAACCAAGAAAGGTCGGGATTACTTGCAAGATTATGATCGGATCAAAGCATTTATGTCCGAAATGGGTCTAAAATACCTCTATACATCAGGGAATGAGATTTATGAAACCTGAAAAGATGAGTTATCGACCAATAAGGTTCGTTGATAGAATTGAAGGGAACACTCACATAGTCCTTCTGTACGACGACCAAAAGTATGCAGACCTTATCATATACCAATTAAGATAAGTATACTTACATATTATTGATGGAATTGTCATATTCCTCGTACAGGAAGAGCTATAGCTTTGTTCATTGATCTGCTTTCCTGAATGAGTCTTGACTCTTAGTAGAGGAG
>JANWJI010000167.1 GCA_025449515.1 Nitrososphaeraceae archaeon
GGCAGCGGTACAGGCAGCGGTACAGGCAGCGGTACAGGCAGCGGTACAGGCAGCGGTACAGGCAGCGGTACAGGCAGCGGTACAGGCAGCGGTACAGGCAGCGGTACAGGCAGCGGTACAGGCAGCGGTACTGGCAGCGGTACTGGCAGCGGTGACCCAAATATTATTCAAGAGCCAAGTTGTGTATCAGTAGGAGGTAACTCACCGATCACAGATTCGTGTAATAATACTGCTATCAGTAACAATACTAATTCAGGTGGTAATATAGGGACGGGCAATGGTCCCAGCGGTTCTGGCAATAGGGCCAGTGGACCAAGTATTAGACAAGCCCCTGTATGTATGTCGGTAGGAGGTAACTCACCCATCACAGGTTCATGTGTAAATGGGGGGACAATTATGAACATCAATACTGGCGGTACAGTCCATTCGAATAGCGGCACAACTGTACCTACCAATACAGCCGGCAGAGTCCATTCAAATAGCGGCACAACTGTACCTTTCAATAGTGGCGGTACTGACAGAATACCCCTACCTACTTTTTCTTAATCTAATCTCCTGCCTAAATGTTAAATGGACCACGAGCTTGATAAATAAATATGGAACAGGTACGCGCCCAGTTTGATTTTGGAAATGACTTGAATTTACCTTGCCTTAACTAGGAAGTGTTACTCCTTATGAATTTATTAAAACTCGATCCATCTAAATTATTATAACAATCACACTTAATAAATCACGATCAAATAATAAACATGGCTCAAATTGATTTCAAAAACTGGAAGAGCCAATTAACTGTATATAGCTGAATAGTTACCTTGCGATGTTTTAAGAGTCAATATGATGGCTCATTGAAATTATACAATTGTTTAAATGCTTAGTTACTTAGCATTATGGTATATTTTTCATTCATCGCTACGCTGTTACCAAATATGACTTCAGTATCTTATCCTATGTCAGAAGACAGGTAAATATCCCTACCAACATCTTCTTCTTTTTCAACAAAATAATGATAAACTTCTGTCAGACTATGATCTAAGGTATATCAAGATAACAATTGCTAACACATACATGGGACTAAAAAATGAAGGATTCTGGTTATGTTTTACGATTTTAGTGTGGTTTTTCTTCCTACTTAGTGCTTTCTTTTGACTCACCTGGATGTGAAATGAACCCCCTAACGACATCGTTACAAGAGTGAAGTATTGGAGAATTCTTAGCTTTATAATGACAAGTATGTGCCTGAGTACTCTTGATCGCTGACGAGGTATTTTCCGCTGCAGCAGATTGAGCTATTAGAGCTGAGATTATGCCTGTTGCTACCAGTATAGCAGCAAGGACGGCACATGAAAGTAGAGCTTTATTTATTGTGCCATTTGTCATATTACTGAACTCTATACAATAATGCAGATATTTCTATGTTTGAAACCATTGATAAGCTATATTTGTATATAGCTATGATATCAGATTCTTATCATAATCCTGTTATAGCAAATAATATCGTGGTATTTATAGTGGAAGTATATCAATATAGGCCCTGTTAACTTAACAGTAATTTTTCCTTCTTTAATTTTTCTATCTGCTTAGTTGCTTCATCCCCAATCAAATTCCAATTTCTTTATCTTACACATCCATTCTCGGTCAATAAATAATTCAAGAAATCACCATCCTTTACGCTCAGTTTTTCTCTAACATTCTTAGGTATTGTAACCCTTCCTCCATTCAGTATTCTGGAATCACCTAAGACTTTCTCATTATACATACAAATATCTATTCAAGAGCTATAGAAAACCGTTAAGTTAACAGAGCCTCAATATACTAGATCTTGATTATTATTCTGTACTACGTTTTTGCTAATGATCAGATTATTTGTGGAATTAATGCTATGACCATCTAAATTATCTATTAGGATTATTGAAGTGTTTTTCCAAATTTACATAAGCTAGTAACCAGATACTAAAATCATGAAAATGACAAAGGCTCATTTAGGTCCTAATCGTATGTCCAGCAGATTACTTGAAGAGATGAATGCGAGGCAAATTAGAAATAACATAAATAATGATACAATCGCCATACTTGTGTTTGGTGCCTGTGAGAACCATGGGGATCATATGCCGTTTGGCTCGGACTTTATTTTTCCTATGGAGTTAGCAAAAAGGACGGCATCAAAATCCAAAAACAAGAATATCATTATTCTTCCGGCCGTCCCATACGGCGTTAGTCTGCATCACAATGAATTTCAAATGACAATGAGTCTGGAATCTCATACTCTTGAAATGATCGTTGAGGATCTCTTTAGCAGTATCGTTAAGAACGGAATAAAGAGGATCCTTGTAATAAATGGCCACGATGGAAATATTGCTCCAATTGAATCAGCTGCAAGAGTTACGAAAAACAAAAATTCCGATGTAGTAATCGCATGTTTGGAAGCATGGTGGGTTTTGATCGGTGAAATTACCTCTGGTTTATTCGAAGTATGGCGTGGTCTTGGTCATGGGGGAGAAGCTGAGACATCCACAATGCTCGCTGTGAGACCAGACTTGGTTAATATGAAATACGCGCCTATGGAAATAATTCCAAAATTTCCAAGCGACACAGTAAGGATCTATTGGAAATTCGATGAGTTGACAAACACCGGGGCAACTGGAGCTCCACAAAAAGCAACTGTTCAGAAGGGAATGCAAGCGTTAAAAGCTCTCGAAAATGTTTTGCTTTCGTTTATAAACAATATGGACAAATCTAATTGGAGATACGGCTTGTCATTGAAATAAATATCCAGCAGTTAGAGTACAAAAATGACGATTGGAAATAAGTTCGTTGTGATTCATGGTGCTCTAAGACGCAATTCATGCGACTAGTATTCGCATCGATTTTGATTTATTAATCCGGCCATACCAGATTGTTATAGTGAAACGTATCGATCATATGAATATAATAAGAATATAATATTGATATTCTTACTAGGCCTTCATATTATTAAGATTGATTATTTGCTCTATTACGAGGATCGCGACTTGGGCCTACTGATGTCTCGACATACTATCAAGTATATAGACTATTGGGTTACGTTAGTTTCAGTCTTGACATCTTATCACATTAGCTTCCTATTTCTTATACAAGGCTCAATTAGCCACAAAATTTAATCCACGACAAGATGATTGTTAAAACAAAGCTATGGAAAAGATAGTGCGTTTTTCACTCGATCATGCAATGTAGGATGTTCTATTGTGTTCATCTCTTACATTCTTCATTCTATTTTCAATTAGTTGTGCCTCGACCATTAAGGCTCCAATATCACAGGAGAGGTTGGGAATGATCTTGCTCACAGCTTCTGAAACTATAGCCGCCGCTCGAAAGTCTGGTACATCTGGTAATGCATTAACCAAAAATACGATTACATCAAGATTCGTCAAGGCTCCTTCATTTAACAAAATTGCTGGAATACCAGTTATAGTTCCGCTACGTAAATGTGAAAAGTAATCACTATGTCCAACGATTAATCGAGTTGCGGATTCGGTACTTGTTACTGCATAACTACCGGCTGGAAATGGAGAATCAGTAGCGGATTCAGAAGTGTCACTACGATTACTTCTACTAACATCATCAGGGCCTGAATTTTCTTCTCGTCCATTATCTCCAGGAGAAGGTGGATAAGACGATAGTGGAATGCCTTGTGCACTAATGATTAATTTACATTCATTTTCTCTAGTCCACTTAAGAATTGCGTTAGCTACCTCTCTTTGTAGTAACTTGTCTATATTAATATCAGATACAAAGAATGCGACTTTCAATGTCTCATTTACATAAATTCGTATGGGATAGTGAGGAACATAATTGGTTACGACAGATAGTGGTGGAAAATCTGGGGAATCCATAAAGGCTACGAGATCTGTTCCTGTTGAACGTATTAAACATTCTGATGCAATAGCATTAACTAGACCAGTACTGCTTGGAAGGCCATCTAAGACTGTACCTCCCTTGAGATCTATCTTCTTATTATCACCATCCTTTCTTTTTAGATTCTTGATCTCTATAGTTGACGTCAAATATGATTACTTCACCCTGAAGACATATAATCGTTGTATTTGTATTTCCATGCCACTTCCCTTCTCCTTTATATGCATAGCTCGATCTTCGAATTACTGCCTGTATGCCTTGAGGTTCCTGTGGACTGACGTAACTAATAATAATTAAGGTTTTATAGGATCAAACTCACGCACGCAGCACGAATGTACCAGTCAAAATTATTTTGTATTTCTTGTTCCAAATGTTTAGGTATTACCATAATTAAAGGTTCAGTTCAATCTATTTCAAAGTTCAATAATTGAAGGACAAACTTACTACCGATCGTCTTTTGACTTGTATGTATCCTATAAATATCAAATTCTAATTTATTGGTTTCTTTGCTCGTCAATAAATGTATATAATTCGATTGGATAGTATGTAGTATTGGAAACATAACAAGAGTAGTACTGGCTAGAATCACAGATCGGACTCTACTTTTTAATTTTAATGATTACTACTACCAAAGCCACGATTCCAATAATAATTATGATAATTCCTATCAGCATGGTGGGACTAGTAAAAGTACTTGCCGTTGGAACTGGAATTGTCACTGGAAATGATGCAAGAGCGACAGCAGATGTATTTGATCTAACAGTAGTGATAACCTGATATGTGCCATAGTCTGGAAAAATATATTTTAATGAGAAATCTCCATTACGGGCAGTAATGTTACTAAACTTGAATGTTCTTTCTTGTCCGCTACTGTTGGAGGTTATACTGACATGAGCAATTAAATCTTTGAAATTATTGCCACTTTTCAAATCATGCACAATGAATCTTAGTTCAGTGGGAGAGTCTACCAATGGCTTAGTCGGGGAATACGCAAAATTTACACTGATCCCGCTAGTTTTATCTAACCACACCTGAGAAACATTATTCAAATTTATGCTCCCAGGATTGCCATTACTCTGGGCATAGGCAATGTATTCGCATCGGCTGCAAGAATTATTCTCATACCATGATTGTGTGGAGAATAATGTAGCTGAACCTAAAGCTAATAGCAAAATTGAAACAGGAGCTAATATTTTAAAACAGCAATTATTCCGTTTCCAGAATTTATCCATAATACTATTGTCACTCCAAGTTTGATACCATTCCTATATCAATATAAATTTAATTTCTTCTTTCTGCTGATTCGTTGTTTGATCTAAATTTTTTTACTGATTGTTTTGAACCAGCCTGTATTTACTGGTAAATTCTATTTCTCGATCTAATCTCCCTAATGAATCACCTGCTGGTCGCTAATTGTTATCAATGCAAATAATCACAATTCTGTCTAACATGTGATAATTGGAAAATATAAAGTACTGCTAGTTTACACAGATAGGGAAGGAGTCCGTAATAAAATCCTGAATACCTCTTCTCTACCTATGTTGATGATCGTCTGTCTTCCAATTGATGTGATATCAAATCGAGTTGTCGTGATGTATTATTATAATTTATGGTACAATTGACGAATATACCAATCCATACTAACAGTGAATTATCATGCCATACATTCATAGTGTATCCAAGTCAATTTGTGAGCTTTTATCATATGCATATTGAATAACAGCGGTTTCTCCAACATCCATACCAATTTTTACAGATAGTTTGGGATAATCATACTTATTTAATATTGGATTTATTCCGTATTTGACCACATCTATTATCCATTTTGCATAACCAAATGCCTTGTCGCATGTTAGGTATCTATTTACGCCAAGACCAAAGAACGCGATAACAGCATCACCTACATATTTCAGAACATGGCCGTTATAAATTTCAACTACAGAGGTAATTTCGTGAGTAA
>JANWJI010000168.1 GCA_025449515.1 Nitrososphaeraceae archaeon
ACATTCCGTCGCTTCAATGACAGGTGCGGATTTCGTGTCCGTATTAGAAAATGAAGGTAAAATGAGAATCGATGATTTCATAAAGGGAGCAATGGAGTTAGCTGAGGATGTCCATGCAGATAGTTTTAGAGAAGATGGTTCATCCTCATTTTTGGAAACACATACCTGGCCTGTGGCGGTAGATGTCATGAGGCATTACAAATCACTTAATCGGCCGATTACGAGCGTTGAAATTGCTTCTGCTATCTTACATGACATTTCTGAGGATAACGACAGAATTATCGATCTGTACAAGACCAAAGACTATGGATTTGAAGCATATCTGAAATATCGATTCGGGAGTAGAGTGTACTATATAGCTACGAATTTGAAACTAAAAGATCTTGCTGAATATGATGGGAAAAACGATGAAGAGCGACAGTTATCTCGATTCCACGAATATTGTGATTTCCTTGTGGCCGCTGATTATGATATTAAAGTAATCAAATTGGCAGATAGACTTAACAATATGATGTTCATTTTAGAAGTCGCAAAACAAAATAAAAAGATAGTCTACGATAAAATAAAGAGGTACTTGAGGGAGGCAGAGGACTTTTACTTGGGATTTACGATGTTACACCCAAAAACTCCTGGTATTTATAAAAAATTGCGATCGTGCTATGAACATCTGAGATCCACATATTACGAATATACTATGACTATGCCTCAAACGAATGAAGTCGCCGATAAGGCTTGAAGAGTTGTACAGATCTTGAATTTCAGGCGAGGTATTATTCTAGAGTGTTTTGCTAAGTGGCATGTTATTCATTTCATTGCTGCTAGAGAAATAGAATGTTCTATTATTTAGTCAGCTAAATTTTTCCTAGAAAATTTTATTTCATAACCAATTTAAAAGGCATTACTTAGACATATCCTTGTAAATTGGAATCCTCTAGACTGAAAATATCAGTTATAATCAAATTAGAGCCAGATTTTTCAGAGGGAAACGTTAGTTATAATTCAGATGGTACTTTGAATAGAGCTGAGACAAAAAGCATCCTAGGTCCACACAGCGCTGTTGCCTCAATGGCAGCCTTACATGCAAAAGTAATGCACGGCGCTGACGTGTCGGTCGGGACAATGGGCCCACCAATCGCCGAACAAGCTCTTCAGCAATCCCAGCTACTTTGTGACGCTGATGAACTCCATCTTTATAGTGACAGAATTTTTGCCGGAGCCGACACATTAGCAACTGCTGAAGTATTGAGAACGGGCATAGATAAGATGCACGATGGTGAAAAATCTGATATAGTCTTCTCAGGTCACCGAGCATCGGATGGCGAGACAGGCCAGACAGGTCCACAAACAGCTTGGAAATTAGGATATCCTTTTTTTGGAAACGTGATAGATTTTAGCGTGGATGTTGAAAATCGACTTGCCAGAGTAACACGATTGGTCCCTATTCAAGGACTATATGATGTAATTGAGGAAATCGAGGCGCCTTTGCCTATCTTTATCACTATCCATCCGTCGTACAAACCTACATTTACTACAGTCTCCCAAAGACTATCATTTTTTAAGTGTCAAAAAGAAGCCAGAGACCGCGCCGCTCTCTATAAGAACTACCTAAAGACATTTACGGCTCAGACGTTAGGCGTCGATCCCAAATTGGTAGGATTACCTGGTTCACCGACAATTGTCTATAGAGTAGAAAAAATACCTAGGGCTAAGACAAGTAGGATGGCAGAGATCATAGAAGGGTCGAATCAAGATCAAATCCGGGCTGTCGCAAAGAAAATCACCGATATGATAAAGGTGAAAGAAATATGAGCAACACCAGCCAGATGGCCCCGACCCCTGACTCGAAAATGTCTAATGAAAAGTATAGGCATTTGTATGTTGTAATAGAACATGAAGAAGGCAATCTCCTACCAGTAAATTTCGAAATGTTAGGTGAGGCAAGGAGATTGATGGATGGATTTAATGTACGATACTCTGCCGAAGAGAAGGTTGTAGCCGTCTTGCTTGGCAGTGAAATGAGAAGTCAGTGTGACAAACTAATCAGCTATGGAGCTGATGCTGTGATATATGCGGAGAATCCGGAGCTCAAATATCATAGGAATCTGGTCTATACTAAAGTCATAAGCCAAATCGCAAATGATAAGGATTGCAGTAATAAAATATCGGCCCGATACAGCGAAGAATTTAAGCGACCTCGATTCATGTTTTTTTCTGCAGATGATACTGGAAGGCACCTTTCGGCTACAGTACTTGCTGAATTGGAATCGGGGCTAGCCTCAGACATAAACAAACTTGTTATCGATGATATTGAATTAAAACACGAGCACAAGACTAAGGGTCAACTTGAAAAATATTTCAAGACGCTAGAAATGTACAGACCTGACTTCTCTGGATTTCTGTGGACCACAATATTATGTCTCGACAACAGGCATCCTAATAACAGGAGGGAATATCATCCCCAGGCATGTAGTATTATTCCAGGCGTATTCCAACCAATTGAATCTGATAATAATAGAAAAGGCGTCATAGTGGATTTCAAGGTAACGCTGAATACAGATGATTTAAGCATCAAGATTTTAAATAGAAAAGTTGTAAAAAGCCCGATTGACTATGATAGTCACAAGGCGATTGTGAGCTTTGGCCGTGGTATCAATGAATCTCCAGAAGAAAATATAGCATTGATTGACAGTCTCAAAAGGGAACTAGGGGCAGAAGTTGGCATTTCCTTACCGATTTCGAAAAAGCCTTACAACATTTCAAACTCCAAGTTGTCAGCCTATATAACACCTGAACGGGTGATTGGTACAAGTGGTCGCAAGGTGGCGCCTACCTTGTATATTGCAGTAGGTATTAGCGGAGCGATGCAACATATAGCCGGTATGAAAGAATCAGAATTTGTTATTGCGATTAACCCTGATACAGACTCGCCAATTAGAGATGAGTGCGATATATTCATTAAAGGACGACTGGAGGATGTATTGCCTGTGTTGATTGAAGAGCTTAGACAACAAAAAGCGATGGTGGAAGTGAGAAACTAACCAAATGGAAAAGTTTGATGTGGCGATAGTTGGCGGAGGATCTGCCGGCTTAGCCGCTCTAAAACAGCTATCAAATCTTGGAAAACAGGCTGTGTTGTTGGAGAGCGGGAAAGCCATCGGTTCAAAGAGCATATCCGGAGGTATACTATATTCAAAAAAGCCAAAACATGGTAGGGCTTACAATGTCGAAGATGTCTATGGCCAAGAATTTGTCACGGAGGCCCCTCTTGAGAGATCGATTACGAAATACATCTTACATGCTACATCAAATGAGAAGGTATTTTCTATAGACCTCAGTTCTGCTCACAGCTACCAGACCAACTTTGCCTACTCGGTACTTATGAACAAATTAAATACTTGGTTTGCGAAGCAAGCGGGCGAAAGCGCGGAAAAATACGGAGGGGGGATAATTCCAGGCGTTCATGTTCAGTCAATAGAGTGGAACAATGGGGCTACGATTGTAGAAACCAATGAATTAGAGAGATTCCAGGTGAAAGCAATAATTGCTGCTGATGGTGTCAATTCTGAGATAGCAGAGCTTACAGGTGCTCGGCAGAAATTTGTTCCTGAAGAATTGTACCAAGGTGCCAAAGTCATAATTAAATTACCAGAACAAATAATGGAACAAAGATTTAACATATCAGAAAATGACGGTGCTGCGCATTTATTCTCTGGCGACATAGCTCAAAGACATATTGGTGGCGGATTTCTATATACTAATCGAGATACGATATCTCTTGGTGGTGTCTATCACTATGATTCACTTCTAGAGAAGGTTGTTGAACCTTACGAACTCATCAATAAATTAATCCTAAACCCTATGGTAAGAGAGTTCGTAAAGGATGAAGTACCGCAGAAGGAAGAAATTGACAAAACTCTACCTAAAGAAGAGCAACTCAGAATCAGATTTGCGGTAAGCAAATTAATTAGAACCTGGCAAGACTTGCGTCAGTCTTATTACTCGACATCGGGCACGGAAGACCTCATAAAAAGTGGAAAATACAAAACACGAGAGGAGATAGTCGCCAGGCTCGATATGATTCGCAAGGACCTCAGTTCAAAATATAGAACGAGATTTATCACCGACTACGTTGAATTGGAATATAGTGCAAAGCTTGTGCCAGACGGAAAGAGATGCAGAATGAAGAAACCAAACCACAAGAATGTGCTGTTCGTTGGAGACGCTGCAGGCAGGGGGATCTTTGTTGGTCCCCGCATTGAAGGAATCAATGTGGGTATAGATGATGCGGTAAGGGCTGCCAACGCCATTTCAAGATCACTCGACAGAAATAATTTTGACTATGAATATCTAGGAGGCTTCTATGCTCATTCTGTCGACGAGAGTCCCTACACAAGGGACATGAAACAAATCGATAAAGACTATCTTAAGATTTTTCTAAATGCAACAAAAGACATTCCTAAAGACATCATAGGCTCAAGATACAGCATGATATTTAAGCTGATGTCAAGTGAGACTTTCAGGGGACTTGCCGTAGGATTTGCTAATATCTTAGGATATGATCGACTTCTTCCAATATTAGAATCTGAAGAGACATATAGCAAAGTCCCTATCGAACTTGCCGAAAAACTGGGTAAAAGATTGACATCTGATTATCGACCATCTATTCCATCGATCGCAGAGCGAGTTTCGAAATTAAAGTATGACGACGACACTGTATCCCATATTAAAGTTAATAAACCGACCAGCGAGTTTATGAAGAAAATGGTTTTACTATGCCCTACAAAATGTTACAGTATAGAAGATAACCAGGTCGTACTGCAACACGAAGGCTGCATCGAATGTGGTACATGTGCTCCAGAAACCCAGTGGCGACATCCACGAGGAGAAAAAGGTATCTCTTATCAATATGGCTAAGCCTGTAATTTTTCAAATCCTATTTCCATTTAATAGAACATCCAATTGAAGGGTCGAAGCCGTTTCTAATTTTACCACCTGCTAGCAATGTTTTTACATTATCTTCCATTATGTGGGTTTTAGCAATACTGTTAGGTTCAACAGCATCGTTTAACCTACCGTGGTAGACTAATAGTCTCTCACCATTAAACAGGTAAGGATCAGGAGTACAAACTGCACCATATCTTCTTGCAATGTCCTGAATTTCATCTATAAGGTAGGGAAAATTCAATTGATATTTTTCATAAAACTTCTTCATATTCTCAATACCTTCCTCATCGTACGCTGGATCGTTACTATTAATACCGATGACTTGTAACTCTGTCTTATTGAATTTCGATTGTAATCCTACTATGTCATTTATTCTAGCTTTGACATAAGGGCAGTGATTGCAGATAAATACAACTAATAGTACCTTGCTTTTCCCAAATCTTTCCAACGAATATATTTCATTATCAGTGCCTTTAAGTTCAAATTGAGGCGCTACTGCACCTGTCTTTAATACCTGTGTAGACTCTGTTTTTACCATTAACTGATCAGTGTATAATATACTAATAAAAATATCCTATTTTTAGCTGAATTCGTATTGCATCTATGAATGATCGTTTGAAACAAAATAGCTCCGGTCGGTCGGCGCGTCACTCATAACTCTCATTCGCAGAAATTTATTTAGTAATACTTCCGCGAGTTGCTTTAGATAACTGTTGAGGACCCAGTATGTTAGACTCGGTTCTCACTGGTGCTCATATCCCGCGATGCGTGGAATGTCGAACTCACAACAAACTGTATTTCTAATACGCCGGAGTTTAGAACGGCATGAATAAGAAATTACCTAGCACATCCAAAGGATAAATATTATAATGGGTATTTCTAATCTGGTAAAATGCCAATAGATACCGGAGACACTAGTTGGATGCTAATTTGTACCGGGCTAGTTATGCTTATGACCCCTGCTCTAGGGTTCTTTGAGGCAGGCCTAATTCGAAGTAAGAATTCTCTTTCCGTTATCATGCAAACTTTTTCCGGTTTGGCGATACTATCAGTACTTTGGTTCATTATTGGCTTTACACTCGTTTATGCGCCATCATTTGGTGGTATTATTGGTAGATTAGATTGGGCTTTTTTTAATGAGGTGCCTTTTAAGACATCATTAGGTTACGCCCCGACCATCCCTGGTGTTACTTTTGGAACCTACGAAATGATGTTTGCAGTAATTACCCCCCTTCTAATCACTGGCGCGTTCGCGGAGAGGCTAAAGTGGAGTTCGTTCTTAATATTCATAATAGCATGGAGCTTACTTGTCTATTATCCATTAGCTCATTGGGTTTGGGGCAAAGGCTGGCTTTCAAAATTGGGTGTTTTTGACTTTGCTGGCGGAATAGTTATACATACCAGCGCTGGCATGGGTTCTCTTGCGGCTGCCCTTGTGCTGGGACGTCGCCGCGATTTTGGTCCGGATATAATGGTTCCTCACAATATCCCATTGGCAGTTTTAGGGGCGGCATTATTATGGATAGGTTGGTTTGGCTTTAACGCAGGAAGCGCCTTAGCATCAGGGAGTTTGGCTGCGAATACCTTACTAGTATCCCACATTGCTTCGGCTACATCTGCTACAGTTTGGATCCTCTTATCATGGAAGAGGTCAAAAAAGGCTTCGACCACAGCGGTAATAAACGGAGCGGTGGCAGGTCTGGCAGGTGTGACCCCCGCGGCAGGGTACATAACCGCGCAAAGCTCATTCTTCTTGGGCCTAATTTTAGGACTGGTATCTTATTACGCAATTCTACTCCTTAAGGAACACTGGAAGATCGATGATGCACTGGATGTGAGTTCGGTTCATGGAATTACAGGGATAGTTGGCTCACTAGCAATTGGTCTTGTAGCTACTACATTAGTGAATCCCCATGGACCTACTGGTCTTCTTTATGGAAATCCTATGCAACTTGCAATTCAGGCGCTAGGAATAGCCGTGGCTGCTATCATGGGATTTGTAGGCACTATCGCGATAATGAAAATTATTAAAAGGACTATCGGTTTGAGGGTAGAAGAGCACGAGGAAGATATAGGATTAGACATCGCTCAACATGCGGAGAGAGCGTACGTTGAGTAAACCTCAATTTCATGCCTTTAAACATCATATTTATGGGGAATGGACTAGATGACCACCAAATGAAGATGGTTCAAGCAATCATACGGGCAGAGAAGATGCCTGATTTGAAGGAACATTTAAGATCAATTGGTGTTGGAGGCATGACGGTCTATTCGGTATCAGGTTGGAGCAAGAAGAGAGAACTCCATCTTCAGTGGAGGGGTCAGCCTGTATCATATGACCTTGTACCAAAGACAAAATTTGAAATCGTTATTCCGGATGAAGAACTAGAGACTGTGATACGGACAATAACGGAACACGCTAGGTCTGGTAGCAGTGGTGATCACGGAGATGGCGTAATATTTGTTTCCACTATAGAACATGCCGTAAATATTGCAACATTAGAAAAGGATGAGAAAGGTATCAAATGATTAATTTGCATCCGCAACCCATTTACTGATATGGAAAAATGAAAATGACTAATCAGATAGTGCTATCTAAAAATTCATATTGGCTAACCGCATTTCTGAATTTGGTAGTGTGTCGTAGAAAAGAATTATGAAACGTATAGATATAATTTTACCACATGAACGATTACGTGAAGTTAACGAAATTCTTCACAACCACAAAGTTGGTGGCCTAACTTTTTACGATATAAAGGGCAGAGGTCGGGCCAAACGTGAACCCATTGCGGTAGGTCGGGGGGTTATGCGATATGTACCAGAATTCGGATCCAGAACTAAAGTTGAGGTTTTGGTTTCGGATGACAAGGTAAAGCCCATAATCCAGGATATCATAGACGGGATGAGCACGGGATCTTTTTCAGATGGCAAGATATTTGTATATGATGTCCTTGACGCCTATGACATAGGCACTAAGGAGACTCGAGAGAATGCATTATAATCTGGACCTTATGAGTTTCTGCGATATATCGAACAATATGAATTAGATAGTGATGAGAAGGGCAATTCGAGATCTCAATACATTTAGTTGGTCAAGAAAAAGGTTATTCAGTCATGGGCACTCAATTTATGATTAGGAGGATAACCTCGAGATTAGGTCCTTATAGTTCATAATTAGATCAGGATCAACGATTCCTTGTACCACTATATCGTTACCATCTTGAAGCCTTATATCCATAGCCACAGCACTGTACGGTATTTCAAATTTCTCGATCTTTGATTCGTCAGATGTATCAAATATAATTTTGCAGTCTCCTTTATCACACGCATAGCCGAAAATCCTCTCAATATGTCTTGCCCCTGAACCACCGCCCCTTCCTCCGGCTGATCCCCTCGATTCCTGCACAATCAAAAAAAATATATCAATTTTATTTTTCTTAGATAAATCTATTTCAGTACTTGAAACGAGTAGTTTTCTACCGGATAAAGCAAATGCATCCTGTATTGAATTCATTGTCATGGTAGTCTTACGACATGGAATTTTTGCATTGGCAACTATGCTCTCTGGATATTTTCAAATCAACACTATCGATCAGTATAGTACGTTTGTAACATACGGAATGATACAAAGAAAAATGTTTCATTCATCATCATATGGATGAATCTTGGTTTAAGTTTCACCAATATGGTTGTCACTATATCCCTTTCTTGGGGATAATGCCTGATTGGGCTGCAATACCATATTTTTCT
>JANWJI010000169.1 GCA_025449515.1 Nitrososphaeraceae archaeon
GGCTTTGTAGAAACCATATTCTGAATACCAGTAGAGCTTTCTAGACGTATGATCGTATATGGATATTGAAAGAATCAAGATATGTTAGACTGGCATGCACTATGTACCGTGTCTTGAGAAATTCAAGGATACCATTGTTTCTTCATAGAAAGAGCAACCATGTATTTACGATGTGGCAGCATTTAGTACTTCTCACAATAAGACAGTACGAAGGTAAGAGTTATAGGATGTTTGTCGAATGGCTGGTTGAAGCGCATTACTTTAGATTATTTTTAGGATTGTCACGAATTCCTCATTTTACAACATTGCAAAAGTTTGCAGGCAGAATTAGCAATACCTTACTGGAAAAGATAATTTCCTCATTCATTGTGATTAGCGGTACCAAGCATATCTTTGTAGGAATAGATTCTACTGGATTTAAGATGACTCATGCTTCACAATATTATACTGAGCGAACTGCAGCCAGAAGAAAATATACGAAATTATCTATTGGAGCAGATGTATTACAACAAATCATATGTTCGATCAAAATAAGACGAGCTCCAACAAGACATGATAACATGGATTTCAGGCCAATCATAACAAGAATAGCTGAAATTCTACCGTTATCTGTAGTTACAGCTGATAAGGGATATGATAGTGAAGACAATCATTTCTTGATAAGAGACGGCTTGCATGCATTAAGCATAATCCCAGCTCGATATGAACACGTACCGATATGGAGAACACATGGTATGTATAGGAAACAGATGAAGCGCGGTTATTCCAAAATGTTGTATAATCAACGAAACAAGGATGAAACCATAATGTCTGTCATAAAACGACTATTTGGAGAATATATTTCTTCAAGGCTAGTAAAAACACAGAACAGGGAACTATCATTCAGGTGCATAGCCTATAACATGCACAGGCTAACGAACATTGTCATTTTTGTGATGATTTCTACATGGCCAAGTATTAGTTAAAACTGTATATATTAGTCAGGATGAACAAGTTACCAACAGATGGAAAAAATCGCTGAACTAGAAGATATCGCAAAAAGGTATTGCGACTTCAAGCATCACGATAGAATGAACTCTGATTTGGTGAAAATGTCCAATTCACTTGTCGAAGCTCTTAGTTCACCCTCTTTTACGTTTCCAGTACAGAAGGAAGGAATTGTTAGCGAAGGAACAACTTCTTATTTTTACATTAATAATATTGCTTGTCCAAATCTTTTTGAGTTCTTATCTGAACTTTTACACCTAGAAATACCAATTAATATAAATAAAACCAAATTTGGACCAGGAGAGATATTGATTAGTACTGGAAATGAGAAAGATGCACATCAAGAGATGACTTCTTCGGTTGAGGAATTAAAGAAGCTAATACATGCTAAAAAGACACATTAAATCAGACGGACTGCAGACGTTTGAATCTCATGAGGATGGTATACATGAAGCCTCCGATCTTACACGAAAGATTATGAAGCACTTGGTGATATAATTGGAATAAATGACCAAAACTATATCGCTAGTGATTTCGGAAGCTGCGCTTGAAAAAATTCCCGTTAACATAATAGATCATCCGTCGGTTACAAATCACGCAAGGAAGCTCGGAAAGAGACCATCAGAAATATTACTGGATAGAAGTTATCATCACGCTGCAATGCTGAGTTCCAAACTCGAATTTGCCTGGAAACGTGGTAGACCTGATCTAGTACATTTTGCCTTAATTGAGGCATTGTCTACTCCGCTATTCTTCAATAACCTGTTACAGGTCTATGTATCAACAATAAGTAATCAAGTAGTCTATATTGGTGAAAACCTAAGGATACCAAAGTCTTACCCTCGTTTTGAGGGCTTGATGATCGATTTGTTCAAAAAATATCATATAAGAGAAGGAAAAAATGCTACTCTTCTGAAGCTGCAAAATAACGTTTCCCTAGACTCCTTGATAAATGATACTATAAAGCCATTAAAGGTGATAGGGTTTTCTAGAACTGGGGTTCAAAGTACTCCAGAAAATATTATTTCCACACACATAAGTAAGGATAGTTGTCAGTGTGCCTTCATAATAGGCGGTTTCCCAAGTGGCCATTTCACCGAAAATACGAAAAGACTATGTGACTATTTTTACTCGATAGGAAATTACAGTCTAGAAGCTCATGTAGTTATTGCAAGAATACTTTACGAATGTGAAAAAGTGCTTTCAGTAAAGTAACCATAATTGCAATATTTTATCTAGATTAGCGACGAATTTTAGCTCATATCGACTAGTGAAAGTACGCATCAACAATAAATGCTATGAATAATGCCATCAAATATGGACTTGAAAATTTGAATACCAGCCATGATGCTCCTTCACTAGGCTTTACTAAGAGCCGCACAGAAAGGAAAATCATAATTGCTCCGAATACAGAGGCAGTGATTAGGTAGATCTGGCCAAATTGATTAAAGAAAAACGGAAAAATGCTAAACAAAACCATTAGGAGAGTTGTTCCCGCAATTATCCTGACTGAATATCTTTCGGAGGAGACAACCGGTAGCATCGGAACTTGTGCTTTCAAGTAGTCTTTTTTAACATGCAAGGCCAGACTCCAAATGTGTGTGGGTATCCATAAAAAGACAAGACCAGCCATAACCAGACCAACTTCAAGGTTTTGTGTTGTCACTGCCAAGTAACCAATCATAGCTGGCGCACCACCAGAAAATCCGCCTAGTATGATATTAGATTGGCTAGTACGTTTCAGCCATTTGCTATAAACTATGATATTGTCAAACAATCCAAATACCATCAAGGCGAAAACCCAGACATTGATTAGCCACGAGCATATCAAAGAAATTGCGGTCAAAACCAGTCCGAATGCAAGTGCATTTCTGGGCGAAATTCTGCCGGAGGGAATCGGTCTTTGTTTAGTCCTTTCCATAATTGCGTCTATGTCGCGATCATTATAGCCTGTTATGGTATCAGCTGCAGCCGAACCGGCAGCTACACCTGCAATGAGTAGTATCCACGTTAACGGTTGAACAGGGATATCAAATAAGAATGAGGCAGTAAGCGCTGATCCAAACGCAGTAAAAACTAATAGATACCAAATCTTGGGTTTAGTTAGTTCATAATAATTTTTTAATAAACTGCGTACAGATGACTGAGGGATTAGCGTACCCATATAGGATCTTCTTTAGTCTGTTATAAAAGGCATTATCCTAATAAATTACATATCTTTTCAAGATAAACAACAATCTATTTGGATATAGGCGCAGCATAAAGAATTTCGCGAACTGTTTTTCTCATTTCTATAAAGGTTTCTGTTTTCTGGACTCCTTCTATCCGACCTACCCTTTCTGATATCAATTGATGCATCTCATCTAGGGACCGAGCGGTCATGGTTACCAGAATGTCAAATCTTCCGGTAACCTCTGCTACCTCTCTTACTTCAGATATCTTAAATAGCTCACTGAGGACGTTGTCTCTCATTCTTGAATCCATGTTAACACCAGTAAGGGCCTTTACATTGAAACCTAACGCCTCGTCATTAATCATAATGGTAAATTTTTTGATTAGTCCTCTTCTGGCTAGTCGTTTTATCCTGCTATATACGACAGAAGCATTGACATTAATCTTTTTTGAAAGCTTTGGCACCGATATGCTAGCATCTCTAGAAAGCTCGCTTAAAATTTTCAGATCTAAATCATCTATCCTTCCCATATATTATACCATTATAACTCTAATTGAGTGATTAATAAACCTATTAATTTCAAATTTAATCTAATTTTTTACAATAAAAGAGGCTAGATAATATTCTTGCGTTTTAGGAGTTCCGCAAGTAGAACTGCTCCTTTTGCTGAGCCCATTTTTTCATTATGAGAAAGTAGAACATACTTTATTCCATTTTCAAAAACAGTGTCTTTTCTTATTCTTCCTACTACCGTAGTCATTCCGTCATTAATTTCTCTGTCAATACGGGGCTGTGGTCTGGTAGGATCATCATGGACGAGGATGTAATCTTCTGGCGCAGTAGGCAAACCCTTGATCGACACATTTTTTGAGAAATTTAACATTTCCTTTTTTATCAGGTCTGGATGTACAGGTTCTTTAGTCTCTACAAATACAGACTCTGTATGACCGTCTGAAACTGGAACTCTCATGCAGGTACAACTTACCTTTATATTATTCGGTAGAATTGATTTTTGATTCAATTCGCCGAGAATTTTTCTTGTTTCGATCTGAACCTTTTCTTCCTCTTTTGGAATATACGGAATAACGTTATCCATAATATCTAGAGCAATTACACCCGGAGATCGACCAGCACCTGACAAGGCTTGCAAGGACGTCATGAACACACTTTTTACTCCATATTTATCTATGATCGGCTTTAATGTAATCGCTAGGCCTGTGGTCGTACAATTTGGCAAGGGAGCTATAAATCCATTCCATTTTCTATTTTTTTTCTGAACATCTAGCAATTCTAGGTGTTCATCGTTAATACCAGGAATTAAAATAGGGACGTCATTTTCATACCTAAAGGCCGCAGCAGTACTGATCAGTGGTACTGATCGTGCAAAATCAGGCTCTATCGTTTGTGCGTCATCAGAGTTAAGAGCGGTAAATATAAGATCAAATTTATCTGGATTTATGTCTTCTATTTTGCTAATAACCATATGCTGTATGTATTCCGGCACTGATTCAGGGTTGTGCCACTTTAATATCCCAGAAGCAGGATCGCGTAATGCATCTACATATTTCTTACCGGCGGATCTAGAGGATGATGCAATCTGTGTTAGTTCAAACCAAGGATGTTTATTTAGAGATATTACAAACTCTTGCCCTACTGCGCCGGTAGCTCCTAGTACAGCTATTCTTTTCATAACTCCGCCTTAGCTTACTTACATTTAATAATCGTTTTCAAAATGTCATTTTTAGTTCTATTTTAGCAAGATTTGAGATTGTGATGATAGGTACCTACTCTTGCCTAATTCGGTTTAATGACAAACATAAAGATATCTGAACCCTTTATGCATATTGAACATGCCTAATAGTTGTTTTCATGGAGGGATTTATTCTGTAAATCCCGATCTAGTCAAATTAGATTTCAGCTCCAGTGTAAATCCTTTGGGTATTTCGAAAGTCGTCTTAAAAGCTATTCATAAGAGTATTGATTCGCTGTCTTCAGTTTATCCCGATCCAGAATGCCGCGAACTAAAAAAAGGAATATTGGAATATTTGCGGTTGGATCTAGACCGGGATTGGATAAGCGTAGGAAATGGGGCAATAGAGATAATCCATAATTTTGCTCGTGCCTTCGTACGTAATAAGGTGGTTATCCCAGTACCCACTTTTTGCGAATACGAACTTGCGTCTAAACTAATGAATGCGCAAATTACGTTCGTGCCACTTAAGAATTTGAATATAGATGCGGAATCCATTATAAGAAGGGCTAAAGACTCCGATGCTATTTACTTGTGTAATCCAAATAACCCTACCGGACTACTTTCATCGAATAACATTAAAAAAATCTTGGAATCAGTTACATATCCCACTATCGTTCTATTGGATGAGTCATTCATCGAACTAGTGTCCAAGGGAGGGATGTCCGATTCCATAGTCGGAAAAATCGAGGAATTTGATAATTTAGTAATCCTTCGATCACTAACTAAATCTTTTGGTCTTGCCGGTCTGAGAGTAGGATATAGTATCTGTAACCCAAAACTAGGCAAGAAACTATCGTCTTATCAAATACCTTGGAATGTAAATGGGATCGCACAGAGTGCAGCCGCTTGTGCTTTAAAGGATTATCGTCATCTGACGAAGGCTAGAGCATTGATTGAAAAAGAGAGGAGATTCATGCAGAGCTATATCAAAAGAAAGACAAAATCTTTTGTCCCACTCGTCTCCAATGTGAACTATTTCTTAATACGGCTCAAGAACATTAAATCGACCAAATTAAGAAATTTCCTCCTAAATCGAGATGGAATACTTGTTAGAGATTGCGTTACCTTCAACGGATTGGAATCCGGAGAATACGTTAGAGTTTCCGTGAAGAAACATGATGACAATGCATTGCTTCTTCAAGCCTTGGAATCGATAGATCTATGAAGGCAAAATTGCTAATGATACAAGGAACTACGTCTGGTTCGGGAAAAAGCATTATTACAACTGCGATTTGCAGGATCCTCTCAGACGAGGGATATAATGTAGCCCCATTCAAAGCACAAAATATGTCTTCCAAGCTTCATACCATACCTGGAACTGCTGATGTTGTAGCACAGGCACAAGCAGTACAGGCACTGGCATCAAGAAAATTACTAGATACGAGAATTAATCCTATCCTATTGAAACCAGTCGGAGATTATAAGAGTGATCTCATTTTGGCGGGCCGGTTCAATTCAACGATAAGTTCGAGACAGTACTACGAAAATTTTGTAATGCAAAGTGGTTTTCCACTTGTTCTGAATTCTTTAGAAAGCCTAAGAAATGAAAACGACATTGTGGTCATAGAAGGTGCAGGATCTCCTGCCGAGATCAATATTTCAAAATACGACATAGCAAATATGCTACTTGCAGAAAAAGTTTCGGCTCCGGTAATCATTGTTGCAGATATAGAAAGGGGAGGTTGCTTCTCAAGCATCGTAGGTACCATGAAGTTGCTACCTCGTCGTCACAGAAACCTCGTTGAGGGATTTATTATAAACAAGTTTAGGGGGGACGCTTCACTTCTGCTTCCAGCTATAGAAATAGTTGGAGAAATGCTAAACACGAAAATATTAGGCGTTATTCCTAAGATTGATTTGAAAATTCCCGATGAAGATTCACTAGATGGAAGCAAATGTAATATTGATACCATTTCAACACCATCTTTGGATAAAAACATAGATTCTATAGCAGATGTAGTTCGGGATACAATTAACATTCCACTGGTAATTAGAGACATCATAAGACTAAATATGCCATGATAGCTGAACGACTGGTTGCCGCATTAATATTGGCGATCGTGCTAGATTTGGTATTAGGCGATCCGAAAAACAGATACCATCCAGTAAGATGGTTGGGAAATTTTTTAGATTCCTTCATCCCACGACTGAAGGTCAAGACTCTGACTGATCATCATGGTGTTGAGGTTACTCGGCATATGATGAGCGAAAAAGTAAAAGGAACAGTTTTCGTGTTCTGTTTATTAGGAATATTTGGTTTTACTTTACAAATGTGTTTGTATATAAGTTCAAATTTATTTGGATCTATTCTTGTAATAACTATTTATGCAATAATCTTAAAGATTACCATTGCAATAAAGGGAATGGAAGTGCATAGTGTTAGAATAATGAAGGCATTAGAACGGAGAGACTTGGATAACGCAAGATTCTGTCTTTCCATGATTGTGCGAAGAGAAACTGAAAATTTGGATGAGGAGCGAATACTCTCAGGAACAATTGAGTGCATCAGCGAGAGTACAGTAGATGGTGTCGTTTCACCGATGTTCTTTTACTCCATTTTTGGACCTACCGGATCTTTTCTTTTTAGAATAATTAATACACTAGACTCGATGATTGGTTATAAAGACAAATATTACGAGAATATCGGATGGATGTCTGCAAAACTGGATACGATTGCTAACTATATTCCGTCGAGAATAACTGGGGTGTTAATTGTAATCTCCGCCTTAATAATTTCTGCAGATTGGAAGAATTCGATAAGAACGATGATGAAGGATCATAATAAAACATTAAGCCTTAATGCAGGCTATCCAATTTCTTCTATGGCTGGCTCCCTCCGCGTAAAACTTGAAAAGATTGGCCATTATTCTGTGGGTGAACCTTATGATCCTCTATCGATCGAGAAGTGTAAATGTGCAATCGCGATAATGAAATTAACGGCAATCCTATCTTGTTTTCTCATTTTTATTCCATTGATAAGTATACTCTTTGTTCTTGGATGGTGGAATTTGCTATTTGGTTCTTGACTCATTGCGAGCTGTAATTTCTTTCTTAACTGTTATTCCTTCATACCATAAAGATGAAGCCACAAAAATGTTGGACTTGGACTATATCGCAAATAATATGTATCTTTTCCCATTAGTAGGGGCAGTTATTGGGATAGTCATCGGATGTCTGGCATATGAAATTTCTTTTTACCTTCAATCTCAACTTGTAGGCCTCATAGTAAGCACGTGTATTATTATTATAACTGGTGCTAGCCATACTGATGCACTTGCGGATTTTGCTGATGGGTTGGCCGCAAAGGGTGGAATTGAGGTCAAGCAAAGGGCAATGCGCGATCCTGCAGTCGGCTCTGCAGGTGCTATTGCATTAATTTTGTATATTCTCGGAATGGTGATTACGTTATCTAACCTGTATCAATCAATACGACTGTTTACTAGCATTGTCGTAGCAGAGGTAGTTGCTAAATATGCGATGGTCTTACTGGCACGTTGTGGATCATCTGCGTGGGACGGGTTTAGTTCTCCTTTCACACGTGCAATGAAGAACAAGAGAAAATTTCTGCTCGCCACGTTTATGACTCTTACAATAATATTTTTATTTGGAGGGTACTGGAGCTTTGCAGCTCTAGGCATGTCTATTGTTATTGCTGCCATTATAGGATACCTATCGAATAAGAGCTTTGGAGGAATATCTGGCGATGTTCTTGGTGCTTCAAACGAGCTTGTTAGACTTTCATCTCTGATCGCCCTTTCATGCATCGTAACAATCTAGTCGAGGAGGTCAGTATGATTGCGGTGGTAATGTGTGGAGGAAAGGGTTCGCGTATGGACGATTCTACCGTAATTGAGAAACCACTACAAATGGTACGAGGAAAGACCTTGATAGAGTATGCTGTAAGCGCTTTGGTGGATTGCCCGATATTTGATAAGATAATGATAGTGCCCAGCCATAACACCCCAATGACAAGCAAATTTGTGCGTAATATTTATGGTAGTTTTGACAACATCGAGGTTGTTGAATCGATTGGTCTGGATTATTCGCTTGATCTGATGCAACTTGTCAAGTATTTGAAGCCTTCCAAAATATTCTTCTTAGGAGCGGATCTTCCATTCATCAACGCAAAGATAATAAAGAAAATAATTGAAAACTGCGCTTGGGATGCTGCGTGCATTTCCGTGATCTTACGAAAGAGGTTTGTAGAAAGTATTGGTATAAAGCCAAGTGTAATAATCTGTAAAGATAACATATACTATTGTCATTCTGGAATCACAATTATTAATTCTTTAGGAGTTAAAGATAAGAACCAAAGATTGTCGGAATCTTATGTACTGATGGATGAAAAAGAAATTGCAGTTAATGTAAATACAACTAAGGATCTTGAACTTGCAAAGTCGTTATGCCATCAGGCCTAATCAAGTACTGACAAAACTTTTCCCATAATATTGGCTTTGCCGCCCGTTTTTTTTGCGACCAATTGACCGCAGGCCTTGCATTCAATATCCGTTGTACTATAGGTAAAAATTACCACCTTTTCTCCGCACTTTGAACACTGAACTGAGAGAAAATTGCTATGTGGTTTTGGAACCATGATATTACTTCTGCGCATATTACAATACACCTACGATAGGATTTCCAACTTGCGTATCCTCATCCCATTCTTCATTGTTTTTCTTTGACAGCTCTTACAAGTATAACGCAATGTAATTTTCTTTGATGTCTTCGCCGTGCGTTTAAGTTCTGGAAATTTTTGTCCACCATAACCCTTTTTATCTTCTGCATGCCTTCGCGCACCTTCTGCCATTTTTCTATCTTTACCCTTTTTATAAATTGCAACAGCTTGAACAGTAAATTTCTTACATTTAGGACAAAATTTATTTAACTCCTTTTTCATTTTCATATATACATTGTCCAATTACCCGTAATTTAAGGACAACGTCGCTGATACTTGAAGTAGATTTATTGCCGACACTACTCATTGCAACTTCTGATAAGTGCTTTAAAAAGGGATAAAGCATCAACAGATCAAAATCGCTGTCTTATTAAGCCTCAAGCCTTTGAGTAAATCTAATATACTAAATGCTCTATTTCATGAATAATGGTATTCGAAAGTATGTTGCAGCAAATAGTGCCTTTCAGTGTTGATAGCTTTGGTGTATGGATTCCATTGACATTCGGATTGGCTGTGGGTCTCGCCTATGTTATTGCATCTGCTGCGCGGCGGGCCAGATAAAGTGAATTCCCAAAATTTTTTCTTTTTCATTTTGGCATCATAATTTGGTACAGGAATCCTATAATTGCCAGTATATGATTCGCATAATATTGCTGATTATTTAATTATTTTCTATGACTCCTGAATGAATTGCGTAATTAATTGACAGATTAAACTATCGAGATTGAGGCAGTAAACTGGAGTTGTCTTAATGTTCATATTCGCAATTTTGGCAGGTTGAATCTGCCGTCGGAAAGTCTAAAGACTCAGCTTGCTCTAAGTAAAAAGATGATTCAAGTCAAAGTTGGGGCTTGGCTGGAAAGGAAGGTTAGAACAAATTCAAACCAAACTACATCATTTCTTTGGGATGGAGAAAATGTCTTGTCTACACCTTCTATGATCGCAGAAATGGAAGAGACATGTAGACTCCTCTTAAAGGAGCAATTCCTAAATAATGAGGAATGGGATTCAGTCGGGACTCTTGTAAACGTAGTGCATATAGCAGCTACACCAATAGGTTTTGAAGTTCTGATCAAGGCTAAAATATATTCAGTAGATGATAGACGGATCACGTTTGATGTCGAGGCCTCAGATGATCTGGAAAAGATTGGATCCGGAAAACATGAAAGGTTCATAATCAATATACCTAAGTTTAAATCCAAATTTGATTCAAAAAAATCCAAAATGATGCTACGATCATTTGGTAAAACTATAAAAGAGGCTTGATAACTCCTGTATTATTCTATTAGGTGAATATGAGAGTGTCAGCAGTTCAAACTACAGCTGGCGGAATGCCAGTAATTATCCTAAGAGAGGGTACTAGGGAAAATAAGGGAAGGGACGCACAAAAGAATAATATCACCGCAGCCAAAATCGTCGGAGAGATTGTAAAGACTAGTTTAGGTCCAAGAGGTATGGATAAGATGCTTGTTGATTCATTGGGAGATGTAACTATCACGAATGATGGCGCAACAATTCTGAAAGAAATTGATGTCCAGCATCCAGCCGGAAAAATGATGGTGGAAGTCGCCAAGTCTGTAGATAATGAAGTCGGAGATGGAACAACATCTTCCGTTGTTTTTGCAGCCGCTCTGTTGGAAAGAGCCGAAGAATTAATAGCCCAAGACGTTCATCCAACCGTGATTGTAGACGGGTATAACTCGGCCGCTGATCAGGCATTGAAATTACTGCAAAAGATTGCAGTTAAAGTTGATACAAATGACAAGGAGCTATTGATAAAGATTGCAAGAACTAGCATGGACTCTAAATTGGTTTCAGAAGATAGCCCAGTTCTAAGTGAGATTGTGGTCAACGCTACTAAACAAATTGCTGAAAAGGTTGACGACAAGGATGGATTTAAGGTAGATTTAGATAATATCAAAGTCGAAAAAAAGGCTGGAGGATCTATGCATGATACTCAGCTAATTAAGGGTATTGTACTTGACAAGGAAGTCGTTCATACAAGCATGCCAAAGAGAGTTGAAAAAGCAAAGATTGCCTTACTAAATTCTCCTCTTGAAATCGAGAAAACTGAAATGAGTGCTGAGATACGCATTAGTGAACCGCAGCAAATGCAAATGTTTCTCGAAGAAGAGAACAAAATGCTAAAGGCAATGGTCGATAAGATAGCAGAAGCTGGCGCAAATGTAGTATTGTGTCAGAAAGGGATCGATGATATAGCGCAGCATTATCTTGCGAAGTCCGGTATTCTTGCAGCCAGGCGCATAAAGGAGAGTGATATGTTCAAGCTAGCCAAGGCTACAGGTGCCAGAATCGTCAACAATATTGACGATCTAGTAGACAAGGATCTTGGATCAGCAGATCTGGTAGAAGAACGCAAGGTCGAAACTGATAAATGGGTATTTATAGAAGGTTGCAAAAACCCTAAGGCAGTTACAATACTTGTACGAGGCGGCTCCCAGAGGGTAGTAGACGAAGCAGATCGGTCTGTCCATGATGCTCTATGTGTGATGAAAGATGTTCTTGAGAAGCCTGCGATCGTCGCGGGTGGTGGAGCTCCTGAAATATATATTAGTAACGATTTGAGACAGTGGGCGAGTAATATGGAAGGGCGTGCTCAGCTCGCGGTACAAAAGTATGCTGACGCACTTGATGCAATCCCACTCGCTCTAGCAGAGAACGCCGGCATGGATCCAATTGATACAATGGCTGAAGTAAAAGCTAAGCAAAACAAGGGTGCAAAATGGACCGGTGTGAACGTAAGAACTACTACCGTTACTGATATGTTTAAACAAAATGTTCTAGAACCACTAGCTGTAAAGGAACAGATTATAAAGTCTGCTACGGAAGCAGCTTGTATGATCCTCAGAATTGATGACGTAATAGCTGCAAGCAAGTCCAAGATGCCCGCTGGACCTCCAGGTGGCGGTATGGGCGGTATGGGCGGTATGGGCGGTATGGGCGGTATGGGCGGTATGGGCGGTATGGATATGGATTAATCTTAGGTCACAGCCAATACGTTCATCCTTTTCTTTTTATCAGTATTTTTTCTTGTATTCTAAGTTGCCGAATTGCGCAAATTACCCGAACTCCGAAATCTGTAACAGCTTCCTAAATGACTTGAATATATTATGGAAGCCCTGTCATTTCGACGTAGTCAACTATAGACTTCTCAATATGCTCTTCCATAAATTTAGCTATGCTCTTTGATCCTCATTTTGTAATCATCAATGCCATGTCTAAGCCAATCTTTTGACGATGATTTAGTGCGCTTAAATAAGCTAGTTTTTTTTAGATTATCGAGTGAAATCTATAATTTGCTTGCCTTGGTAGAACCTCGAAGATCTAACTTATTTTTGGGCTTCTATCTAAGGACTATAATGACTTTAAAATAGAATTCCTATTCAATTCTTGTTATGAAAAGATACTTTTTCTGCTGCTGATAATTCTTGCATACTATCAAGCGTCCACTGCATATCTGGATTTAAGATTATGGAGATTAGCCGAGGGAAATATAATATACGTGGCTCGTTATGAGTGTGATACTGACACCGAAAATAATATACAATGACTAGACTTGTAATATAAAACCATAGCGCTGCTGGATAAGAATAAAATTTAAGTAACTTAGTTTTTCGAAATTACTTATTACTATTTTTCTTGAGGCTTATCCTGATATCTATCGCACGTACACCTTTACCGTCTTCTAATACAAGTAATGGATTCACATCGAGTTCTTCGATTTCTTGAAAATCTGTAATTAGTTGAGATAACCTTTGTAGAGATTCCTTTATGGCGCCAAGATCATGTGGTTTTTCTCCCCTAACACCTTTCAGCAAATTAATAGTTCTTACTGATTCAATCATCCTTTCAGCTTCTCGTTCTTCTAAAGGGGCAAGTCTAAAGACTACATCCTTTAAAACTTCCACATAGATTCCTCCAAGTCCAAACATAATAAGTGGACCTAGGATTGGATCAAATTTGGCACCTAAGATTGTCTCCTTTCCAGATTTTATCATTTCTTGTACAAGTACGCCGTCAATCTTCGCGTCTGGTTTGTATTTTTTGGCATTATTGATGATTGCCCTGAATGCTTGTCTTACCTCGTCTTCGTTTTTTAAACCAATTTTAACTCCACCAGCATCGGATTTATGAACGATTTCTGGAGAAGCTATCTTCATCACCACCGGATAGCCAATCTCTTGAACCACCTTTGTGCATTCTTCTTCATTTTTCGCCAGGTGTTTTTTCGGTATGGAAAATCCATAGGCTTCAAGGACTTTATATCCCTCTTCCTCTAACAGATTAGTCCTAGACTGGGCTCTGACTTCGTCAAACACTTGTCTAACTTTAGATTGGTCGACGTTGAATTGCTTCGGCTCACCATACAATCTTTCGATCCATTCTCTAAAAGCATACATAGCATTAAGAGTTCTAATAGCTGGCTCGGCGTACATAAAATGCGGAATATCGCCGTCAGATAATATTTGTTTATTTTCAAGGCCCTCTGCTAATCCCATAAGTGCAGCAACCATGGTCTTGCCTGTTCCCTTTGCTCTAGAAGTCTTGACTATTGTTCTAGCGAGGTCGTCATAATTCAATGTTGCCGAAGGGGTACACATAGTAACTACAGATCCAACATTATTATTGGACAATACTTCAAGGATGACCTTTTCAAATCTACCAGAATCTGCATCTCCGACTATATCTACTGGATTTCTTGATGAACCATGATGCGGTATTATCTTGTTTATTGTACCCCTTGAATCAGATAAATCGGCCATTCTCAAGCCATATTTAGAGCAAGCATCAGTTGAAATAATAGCTGGGCCACCGGCATTAGACACGATTGCAATTCCAGAATTAGACTTAGGCACGGGTTGTTTTGAAAATGCAGTAGCAAGCTCGAATAATTCCTGCATTGTATCTACTCTGATGATTCCGCATTGCATAAATAGCGCGTCAAACGGCTCATCGCTTCCCATTAGCGCACCTGTGTGTGACATCGCAGCTTTTGCTCCTTCTGGCGTTCTTCCTGCTTTTAGTACTATGATAGGCTTCTTCATTTCTCTTGTAACTTTCTTTGTAATTTCCATAAATCTTCTGCCATCATGAATGTCTTCCAGGTACATTACTATCACTCTAGTTTCCTCGTCGTATGCTAGGAGTTCGAGAATATCGTTTTCGTCCATGTCAACCTTATTACCCATGCTAATTACTTTGGAAAAACCTATATTCTGCGCTATTGCATCTTCTACTGTGGCTGCGCAAATCGCACCACTTTGAGAGACGAGTGCAATGTTACCATATCGTGGAGTTATTTTTAAGAAAGTTGCATTCATCATATTTCGCTGTGATAGGCTCATTATTCCAAGACAATTGGGTCCGATGATTCTTACCCCGTATTTCTTACCAATGACACCAATCTCTTCTTCTAATTGGGCTCCGTCCTTATCAACTTCTTTAAACCCCGCTGAGACTACTATTGCTCCTTTAATCTTTTTCTTGCCTACCTCTTCCATTACTTTGGGTACTGTTCTATTAGGAGTAGCAACCACTGCTAGGTCGATTTGGTCGGGCACCTCTAAGACGCTTTTGTAGGCCTTGAGGCCAGAAATAAAATCATTGGAAGGCGTGATGGGATAGATTTTTCCTTTATATCCATTGACAATATTTGAAAATATAGCCTTCCCAACACCAGGTTTCTCTGAAGCACCTATGACAGCGATGGATCGAGGGGAGAGAAAAATATTTTGGGATTCAGTTAATGACATACAATCAAACAAAGTCGGACGTAGATAGTTAAATGCATTTCGATACTTCAGAAAAAATGAAATTTCATCGCAGACTAAGTAGATTGTATATAAAAGACAAGTTGTTCGGTCGACAGCAGTCCTAAGGTCTTAGATTTACAGGTTTCCAGAGAAGTATATCGCGTGATTTGCGTGATTGCCATCGATTAGTTTATGAGAGATTAACCTTTTTTGATCGAACATTCTTTGGCCACGTAGCTATAAGTTGTTTGGGCCGTTTAATAACGTAGGGTATTCTGGAGTTGTGGCGATCTGTGACTAGATAGCGTTAATAGTGGTCAATATGTGTTAGTGTGGAAATAAGATAATATGACAAGGAAGGGAGAAAAGACATTGTCGATAGTTGATAACGATTTATATCCTGATTCATCATTATTAATAATAGTCAATATTTGGAGAGTGACTTATTCATAGATAGCGAAAAGACTGAATCTGCAAAAACCACCACGATAGATGGTGTTGTCATCGGGGATTCTCAACACTCCCACGAGAATACAATTTCTAATCAAAACCGTGCCTATCAGCTATTAATTAACGATACTGAAACGATCTCCACTAAGGATCTACGGCAGAATGACAATAGAATTCTTTCTTTTTTTGGTAAGGAATCTGGCTCCTATTACTCATTTAGAGGCCTAATGAGAAGCCTTAATATCCACCAACAGAGCCTAGCCAGAGCTTTAGATAGACTGGAGGATTTGGGTTTAATAGAAAGGTCCACATCTGGATTTAAACTAACAAAGGACGGGAAATCGATGACGTCTAATCATCACCTCCGAGAGGAAGATATCAATACAAACATCCGAAGAAAGTACTCTCCCCTACTCCAAACATACATTCCTATAAGGATGAAGACTAGCGAAATAGCAGAAAATTTGGTTGGTAAATGGTTTGATAAACTTAGATGGGCAGGTCTGATAAATGACGGGTCATTATACATACTTCAATGGATTAGCGTCGAAAATGGAATTCAATCTGGTCCAGTCAGCAATACAGCCAATATTGCTGCATCATTCCAGATAAACTTGAGATTGATGTCTGACTATATCATAATTGAAACCAATGCTGTCACTACGAGAGAAAAAGTAGATGCTATGATGGCATCATATAGGATCTTACATTTACTTACAAAACTGTTTCAAAGAAGGCTCGATTCTGATTGCCGTTCTTATGTAACGCCATTGCGTGAAATTTACGGTTCAAACAACTAGATTAGATTTCTTCTTTTCCTATGTTTTTTATTCTCGGCATTAATGCTATGCCCCAATTCTTTCTAGCATATCAAATACATCATCCAATTTTGGCGGTAGCGCAGAAGAGTTTCTAACATATAGCGAAACACTCGCGTTAGAGAATATCAGTCTTTCCTTTGCGTCTAAACCTGACATATATCCAATTACATCAGCAGCATCCCATACATCGCCGGCACCTGTCAAGGTTTTCGCTTCAACTCGAATGGAATGAACAAATTCAGCTTCTTTACCGTTAGACCATGCCGATCCCTTTCTTGTGTGTAAATCTGTACTAATCCGGACATTATCTGCAATTGTCTTTGCTGCACCCTTAACTATCTCAGGATCGTAATGTTCTGGTATCAGAGTCCCTAGACCAATAGCTTTTCCGAGAGAATTGCACTCATTTTCATTTATACTTAAGACGTCCGTAATATTTGAAATTGATTCTAAGCATTTTTGAAAATCTTCCCTTCTAGATTCGACATCTGCTGGATCTATAAAATGAAGAGCTTTAGAGGAATTTTCAAATACATACTCCGCTAATTGCGTTCCCTTCAAATTGCTACCCCAATTCGCCACTATTGTTGCATCGGCGTTACCTAATATCTTAAGATGTTCCTCAGAATTAACCTTCTCAGGTCCGAAATCTGCATTGTCACCAACGTCACTTACCATTAAATTAAATTTGATATCTTCTTGGCTTAGAAATTCTAAGGATGTCGTGCGACCATGATTTCCAGGTACAATAAAAAGATCAACAATGTTTCTGAACTCCAAAAAAGTTTGGTGAAGAACAGCTGATGCAATTTCGTCTCCTACCGTAAATAATGCAACATTCGCTCCCAATCTTGCAAGGCTATATGCAATATTTACAGCATTTCCACCCTTGATATCCTTCGTAGGAATATCACGAATACTGCCACCGCCAAATCTTGCCTTTTCAGCCAAAACATTAAAAAATTCCTCTTTTGATGTTAACCTGATAATTCTGTCTAAAAAGAAATCCGGCATCACAACTATGGAATTCATGGATGAATAGTAATCTCTTATTTTTGTTGAAATTGTTGTATTCCGTGACACTTCTAATTAAGTGCCTATATTTTACAAACTATTTGTTTGTTTTCAAATTTGCTGAACTAAGCTAAATATTGGAATAAGTAAATCGCCTCATTTCTACATCCCATAATAACTTCTGGCGAAATGATCACATTTCTATTTTATATTGGTGTCATAATTCAATATCAAATTTCTAAAATTCAGTCTCATTTGAAACTCAATTTTGAGTATTGGATCGGTGATTTTTAGAAGCTTTTTTACAGATAAGCATACTAGGTGTTCATCTGAGCAAGTTTTTTCAGTTTTATGACAATACTAATGCACTTTGTGATATTATTTCAAATTCTAGGTGATTTAAAAGTAGTACAATCACAAATATATGATGTTCTCTAACTGCAAATAATACATGAAAATCATGAATGCCAATCCAGGGATGGGCACTCCACTAACAGAGGATGAAATAATAAGTTTTTTGACCAACAGTAAGCTTAATATTCATATTGCTACTCTTGACGAAAAAGGAGAACCAATTATACATCCGACATGGTATTACTTTGACGGTGGAAGCAAAAAATTCTATATCGAGACTTCAAGGACATCAAAAAAGATAGAAAATGTAAACTCTAGAGATCTGGTTTATTACTGTGTAGACGACCCGAATCAGCCATATAAGGGAGTCAGAGGAAAGGGGAAGGTAAGAATACATGATGATGTTGCTCATAATATACCATTGGCTGAAAAGATAATGGTCAGGTATCTGGGAAGTCTAGCACATCCTATGGCTACATCACTAATGAGTAACGTGAAAAACGGAGAATCCATTATTTTGGAAATCACACCGGATTACTATTCCACATGGGATTATGGGCATAAGAAAAATAACAGAATTGTTTGAGATGCAACATGCTTTACGTTATCCCCTAGCTTGCGGCAGAAATTCTTACTAGATGCCGATTATAAACTTTCATTTTTGCCTATGGTTATATGGCAAATATTCAGTTAGTTTAGTTGAATCTGACGTTATAGGACATAGGAGAAAATTAGAAATTGGACATTAGATTCTGAAAGCTTCAATGTATTTGCCGTCAATCCATTTTCAATCAACACATTTCGTCAACTGTCGGTAACATGAAACCAATACTGACTGCTCATCTCTAATCTGGTTGCCGCTATTAACCCATCACAATAATGCTCAATTTTAGCTTCGAATTTCA
>JANWJI010000170.1 GCA_025449515.1 Nitrososphaeraceae archaeon
CGGTTATGCATTCAAAATATCCAAGAGCCTCATAGTCTAAACTACTTACCTATACGAAAGTACGTAGTCAACGTGGTATTGGCGTGAGCTAGAACCAAAGGTCTGCCTACTTATTTTGCAGCTTTCTGGTCCAGTCTGCAAGATTCTGAAGTAATTGCCTCAAGAATTTCTTGGTATTCTCATCAGTTAGCTTGCTATTTGAATCAAATTTATCCTGTGCGAATGGGAGTATTACTTCAGGACCATTTACTGGATACATATTTAGAAATATAAAGGTCTGGCGTAAATGATACTGTGCTCTAGCACCACCCAACATTCCCACAGATGCACTTATTATGGCTACCGGCTTTCCGTCAAATGCGTTATCTCCATATGGTCTTGAGGCCCAATCAATAGCATTTTTTAACACTCCTGGCACTGAATAATTGTATTCTGGAGTTGCAATTAGAATCGCATCTGCATCCCTTATTTTTGATTTGAATTCTTTTACTTTTATCGGCATATCTTTTTCAGTATCTTGATTGAATAGAGGTATTCCATCAATTTCAAAAATTTCTAGATTAACATCCTCTGGTAACAGGTCTATAGTAGCACGTAAAAAAGCTTTATTATAAGAACCAACTCGTAGACTCCCCGCGAATCCGAGAATTTTTAATTTATTGGTGCTTTCCAATTGGCTTGTCTACCAATTTAATAATTTTAAACTAAATAATGGTTATATTATTTTGAAGTGTATAATCATTATAACGAGCTAGAGAAAGTCATCAAAATGTGCTACTAGTTGTCATCAAGACGAATATCTTTTATCCTCATCCGGTAATTAAATATGATATTAATTCTGCAAGAGAGGTGACTATCTACCGATAAGTCTGGAGAAGTTACTGAAAACCAATAATTGTACAATGTGTTGACCAAAATATAGGACTTTGGAATACAAAGTTTTGAATTCTATTATAATTTTCCTTTACTCCATGGCATGTATAATCCTTAAATTCTTCTCTAGAGTTGAAAATAACCCGGGTATCCCGGGTGTTAGATGCTACTAGATCCAATTCTATAGGTATGACCTTACAATTTTGCTCTTATCAAACTACAATCGATAGCGATATTGGAGGAAACACATGAGGGGAAGATTGAAAGGCGCGCATGCTCATGTTCCCCTGCTATACGATATTTCATTCTATTTTACAAATGTCATAATCACTCGCAATTCCCTGCCTTCGTATCGACACCTGGCTGAAAGTCAGTAATTGTATCCGTCCTAGGACCACAATTAAACTGGTCGCGTCCTGCGCCTCCAGTAGGGATATCATTGCCTTTACATCCAAATATTGATCATTTCCTGATTTTCATATTTTCATATTTTCATATTTTCATATTATCTGTTTTACTCTAAGGCTAAACACACCCTCGTCATGATATAGTTCACCTACGACTTTGAATTCCGATCCTTTTCTAAGTAATTCTCGTGGACCTTCATAATCGTAGTGATTTAGTCTAGCATGCCACTTTTCGTTTACTATAACTAGTGCTCCACCAGGTATGACTTTTTCAACGTACAGGTCAATTGTACTGCCAGTAATCTTTACCAAATTTTCAGAGAGGATGACTCTGATATCATCAAGCCATTTTATGGTATCCATTTTTTCAAGCTTCTTCAATGCCTCTATTATAACAGAATCTTCAAATGCAAAGGTCTCTTGAATTATATCTAAATTTAACCCTTGCCTTCCACTCTTTGCTATTAATGTATGAATTCTTCTCGCTGCAGAATCCACGACTTTTCTAAATCCATTATTAAATGTGCGAGATTCAAGTGAGAACAATTCATCTCTTTTCTTATTCTTCTCATTCTCCTTATCCACCGCTCTCATTCTGTCTGAATGATTAGACGATCCTGGAGATGGTAGTAAACCATCGTCATCTTTCATGATGTCAAGAGTGGACGATAACATTTTATCAACCCCCTTGTTTATTGCTGTATGCTTGAATTCAAAAGATGATATCTCATCAGCTGTCATGGGATCTACTAGGAGATCTGCTCTCTGAACAGGCTTGAGTGTCATGTGGATGGTAGAAAGTATCTGTTTCATCTTCTCCATACGTCTCTTGCTTGCATAGAGATACCGTTCGTCAATAGTATCCTTTGCTGCAAGTATTACGACGCTGCCAGATGATTTTCGTCCAGTTCTTCCTCTTCTCTGTATATATCTTATCTCACTAGGTATTGGTTCATAAAACACGACTAGATCTACTTGTGGGATATCAAGTCCTTCCTCAGCAATGGAGGTCGCTACTAGAACATCAAATTCTCCATCTCTGAAAGATCGTAGAATAGCAGATTGTTCATCCTGGTCCATCCCAATATCTAGCTCTCTTTTTGCCTGGCCTACAAATCTTGATGCCTTAATTCCATTTTCAGTCAAAATTTCGACGACCTTTCTTGCAGTATCTCTATAATGCGTGAAAACAAGAGCTTTTGGTCTCTTACTAGTCAAGTTAGAGGATTTTTTAATATTTGTATTATTCCTATCACTCTTAGAAGAATAATATTGATTTAAAAGTTCTACAAGATATTTTGTTTTAGGATGCTCTATCTTTAGACTGTTTAATAGTGCCTGAATCTCCTTTATCCTATTATCATTTAGCAGCGATTGATGAGCCTTCCCACCATCCCTTTCAATCCTCTCTAGAAAGGCTTTTAATGACGGAGATCCTTGGCTTTCTATAAGTTCTACGCAGTACATAAGGGTAAGGGCTGACGACTGTTGCATCAAGGCTGAATAAAGTGGTCCTCTTAGTCCTTCCTGGCTTACATTTATCTTATACTGGATCTCTTCTCCTAGTTTAAGGAGATCGCTCTTAAATATCCACTTTGGATGTTTTTTTATCAGCAGCCCTCTTTTTATGAGAAACTGAAGTTTGTCTTCAAGCATGGTACGAAGACTTGTACTAATATATTTGTACTCTTGAGGAATAGTAAACCATTTCCAAGTCGTATCGATAGGATTGACATATTGTTTTACATCTACATCATCTTCATTCCTATATTCTATCTTTTCAATGGATAAGTTATTACAGACTTCCTCAATCCTGCCGCTTTCTGATCCAGGGCTTGCTGTCATGGCCAGAATTACATGATGTGAAGATTGCTGAATGTAGTACTTGGCTATTAGAGTATAAGCATAATCTTTTACAGCCCTGTGAGATTCATCAAAGACTAGCAAGCTAAATCCATCAAGTGATAACCTACCCTCTGCAAGGTCATTTTTGACTACCTCTGGTGTAGCAAAAACAAGTCTTGACTCTTTTTGATTCCAGATAGACTTTCTAGTTTGAGGTGAGTTCTTTCCTGTTACTATTGCTATACCATCTTCAGGCATCTTTAGTACTGATAAAAATGATGTCATGTGTTGGGATACAAGCGGTTTGGTTGGAGCCATTATCAAGACTCTCTTTGACTTGTATTTATATAGAAATTCTGCGCAAACAAGTATTGCTACAACCGTCTTACCCAAAGCAGTTGGAAGAATTACTAGGGCGTTCTTGTTTTTGACAGACTCAAATATATTGTTTTGATATGATCTAAATTCAATGCTATCCTTTTTAATCAATGGATGGCTGAAGTAGTGTTGGGGTCCATTCCGTTCAGTAACTAAGTTTACCACTTTCTGCTCTATAAGGATGAGTGTACATGAATAGCTAATATTTATTTGGTACCCTCTTTTAAAAAATCCACATCAAGTTAGCTGAAAATGGGTGTTAAGACTATTTACTATCGTCCTAGGAAATGGCAATGTGTGGTTAGCAAAGAAGCTTTGCTAGGCTTTACGTTGATAGCCTGTCACAGTTAGAGTTATCCGTGTTATCATTACTTCAAATTTATAAATTATGTAGATTCATTCAATAAACCAAATGAACGGCATTATCAGCTAGGTTGAACCAAATCCAAATACGGAAACTCAAGAACGGGTCCGACATAATTATCTCAGAAATAGCGTGTTCTATCAATGCTATGAGCACATCACTTAAAAAACCTTTTTCGAAATTGAGAGATCAAATGTATAGAATAACACCTGGTCTACAAGACAATGATGTTAGAAGTCTATCTGTCTATTATCAGGCGCTCTGCTCATGATTCTAATTGCATCCAGGATACCCGGGTTATTTTCTAATCTAAGGAAGAATTTGAAGAATAATAAGTTGATAGAGTGCAATTAGAGTACGAATTTATCCCGGGCATCCGGGGTACAATAGATGCATTCCAAAGTGCTGTGCTTATGGTGCTAGTCATAGCACGTAAATTGGCACTACGCAAAGGGCCAATTTTATACCATAGCTTAGCTGTTTGGTACGGTCAAATAAGGGAGATATCACTACTCCGTCATGCTATTTGGCAACTCCTTTAGTGGCATTTAGAATTAATTGGGCGACTTCCTTTGGGTGAGATAGAAGCGATAGATGACTAGAGGGAAGTGAGATAGTGGTAGCATTCATCTGTTTTGCAAATAAACGTTCGACAGCAGGAGCGATATTGCGATCGTTTTCAGACAATTGATACCATGTCGGAAGTTGCTTCCAAGCTGGTGGGCCAGATTTTTCAGTAAAAATTGACATTTTAATTGGCTTTTGTGTAACGGCCAGGATCTTTGCTTGAGCCGGATCAATATCTGGAAATGAATTATGGAACAAATTTGGGTTAATGTATGCAAAGCCCCCTCTATCAATTATTAGAGATCCTTTTGGAAACTTGGTGGGGTCAGTGAAGCTACTGATAGATTGGCCTTCTTTAGGAGCTAATGCAGCAATGTAAACAAGACCTTTGACATTGGGATTATTATAAGCAGCGTTTGAGATTACCTCTCCACCGTATGAGTGCCCTACAAGAATAGTTGGTCCACCCAATAGATCAATTGCGCGCTTTACTGTAGCTACATCATCTGCCAGAGAATGGAGAGGAAGCTGTACTGCGATAATTTTGTGCCCTGCGTTTAGAAGAATAGGAATTACTTTACTCCATGAAGATGCATCAGCTCCTGCACCATGAACTAAAACGATATTTATTTTGGTAGCATTTGTTATCTTGCCATTTATCTCATTAGGTTCTGTGGATATTGTTTTGTTCTGCGCATTTGCGATACCAGCTTGTGTAGTTAATGAAAGAGTTACAATAAGTATCACGGCTAGACAGAGTGCGCCTAAAAAGTTCTGACTATATTTTTCATATTGCATAACCCATTATTCATTATCTATTGTATTTAAATTGGACAGTTACCAATAGGTAAGCAAAATTTTTTCACTTATGGCTAGATGATCCCATTGATAGGACCCATGATCAGCTTAATATCTGTCGACAACCAATTTATAATATCTATAGATAATAGAGGAAATTAGTCCACGCACGTCAACCTATTTTGGTTCTTATTAATACTGAATACGTTTATCACATCGGACTTGTCTATACGTACGGCGGAATTACGCCGGGTTTAGGAATACAATATGATGGATGGATGCCAGATAATAAATATTATCAAAAAATCGGCGACCTAGATTTAGAGACTAAGGTCCGAGTGATAAAACTTATGTATGCTGTATATTATGAGGCGCGCGCCCGTTTCTTATATGTCTAATTTAAATTATATTATAAAGTGCAATTACACTTGGATAATTTGTCGATCAATTCATTTATCATCTTTTGCTGCTGCAATACTAGGAGCATAAATAATGACTCAGCTGAATAGTCCTCACCCCCTTAGTAGTCAGAAATTTAATGAGGTAGAACAGAACCTAAATTTCATACTATCACATTTCCAAGAGCCCCTCTTCCCAAGGAATATCATCACGAAAGCTCTTGGCTATCAGAAAGAAGCGTTCAACGTACAGGAAGTACTTGAATATTTTAGAGCATCGAACTATGAAGACTGCAGGATCAACGCTTATCCTTCATTTACTAAATATGATGGCATCAATAGAACTGTGCCAAGTTTTCTATTGATGAAGGACTTTGCTTCGAATGATAAACTTGATAGATCTCTGAATAGAATCCTGAGAATCGAAAGCAGAATGCGTGGCCATTCTACAGTGCTGTGGACTAGCAACGCTTATCACATCTACCAGCCGGTGACAGGATTTATTCTAGAGGAAGAAGAAATATTTACTAAATTTATAGATCCTAATGGAAAAGATCTCACCACTAAATTTATGCAATTTGCAGAACTTTTTTTGACTAATAAAAAAGGAGATCGGCAACATAGACCATCATAAATTCATGTTTGGTTAGGATTCCCGAAACAATAAATGCGAAATGCGGGCAGGCAGTCAAGGTTGTGCAGCGGTGGGATAGTCAAAGACCTGCGATAAATTACCTGTTGCGTGATTTTAATAGATGGCCATTAAATGAAAAGCTCGAACAATCTAAGTATTCTAAAAGGGCGCGACCCCAACCACAAATTCAGCTAGTAATAATGCCCCAAGTGCGCAACTCATAAGTGTGATATCACGTAAAGCCTCACGAGGAATATGTCATACATACATATAGAAAAACAATTTCCACAGCTTCTGATATTTGTAATATTAGCATTCATTCTACTAATAACATCATCTTTATTCTCTTCTGGCTTACTTTTTCCTATTATTAAAGCCGTATCAGCACAATCGGCAGTCACAACCACAGTACAGCCTTATGAAATTACTACAAGAGGAAATTTACCTTATCCTACTAGTGTACAAGGCAATGGTTATAACAACAAATATCCACTTTTAAATGTCCAACAATTGTTTAATAATTGTCCAAATGAGATAGCAATTATTGTTCATGGGTGGCCGCTAAATGAAACACAGGCCAAAGAAAGATTTGATAGGGCAAAGATGTCCCTTGAGCATGATCAGTACCCAGTTCCGATCGTTGGTTTTAGCTGGGAATCAAATACTACCTGGACTAATGCCAAACAGATAGCAAATGAAAACGGGCCAAAATTAGCACATTTTATCTTTGACTACAAGAATACATGCAAGCACCAGCATAATAAAGATGTTAACGTCAGGATAGTTGCGCACTCTCTTGGCGCAAGAGTAGTGCTGAGCACATTAGAGGGCCTAAATAACATCGCCGCATGGAATACCAATCACTTTAAGATAACCTCTGTACATTTGATGGGACCTGCTGTAGATGACGAAGAAGTATCAAGAAACCCGTCGGATACTGGCGATAGTTTTTTGGATGATGACATAGTTTATGGAAAGTTCATACAAAAAGAGGTCGTTCATTTCTTCAATTTGTATGATCGCGAGGATAACATGCTGAAGCCAGCATTATTTCCTCCAGTTTACTACCCTGCTTTTGAAGGAGATTTACCCCTGGGATACCAGGGAAAACAAGCCGGAATAGACTCCCCACCATCATCAATATATAGAGATATTAACGTTGAAAATGAAATGCGTAACATAGATGATTCAGATGGAGATCACAAATGCGATTTGCCCAATCCATTTATTCCTGGCAGCTGTACTATAAATGCAGTAGGAGAGAACCATTTAGGATATTTTGGTTTCAGGAGTGCTGTCAATGGTACGTTAATAGATGACGGTGCAATGAATGTGGTTGTCAGCAACTGGAGGAACCCATAAGGGAATTTGTAGTTGTGCGGCGCGCCAGATTATAAATATTTGCTAAAATAGGATATCTGATGTAGAGTAACGTGTAGGTATACATGGACAATGACCAGCAGATAAACTAAGGTTGCCTATATGTAGTGTGCATGTCTATCATGAGGCGTGCTAATATTTGCAACTGTACAAAGCGCGTGTGCTCTTCGCTTATCTTTATATCCAAATCATTTTTTTGATATGTAATGCTAGGTAACCAATGTAACCTATAAATATAATAACTAATGTTCTGGAATATGTAAGAAATATAAATTATAAAATAATTATTATGATAAATACAAAGGCTTTATATACAGAGTTACATACGACACGACCAAATGTAACTGATGTAACCTAATTATTTGATAGAATTAAATGCTTGCCAAAAAGTAGCTGTATGGCAGTTTGTAATACTAGGAAACTTTTCATAAAGCCCCCCGCATGCCAATTTTCCAGAAACGGAAAATAATCGGACTTTGTAGACCCTAGACCAAGCCAATAAACCAGAGATTAAAGGATCTGCGACAGATGCGACACTTGCGACACATTATCAGAACGGAGGTGTGCAAAATGGGCCAATGGATGATGGTAATAGAAATAATGGAATGGATAATATAACTTCGGATTCTGTTCAATCATCCATTAAAATTGACCCTCAAAGTGGGGCCCATGCCGTTGCAGCACGAATAGAACCAATTACTGAACATACAAATCATGAATATGACAAGAGTATAGATGTAGTATGTGATAATAATAATTCTACAGATAGAGATGATAATAAATTAGGTACTGGGGTTAATGAAAAAGATGTATCTCCGTCTTCTAAATGTGTCGCATCTGTCGCAAGTGTCGCAGAAATAGATGATAAGAATAATGGGTTGAATGAAAAAGAGGGACTTTCATCTTGTAAATCTGTCGCATGTGTCGCAAGTGTCGCAGACAATGACGCAACGTCAGTAGGACTACCCGAGATACCTTGCGCGTGGTGTGACTATAAGCATACTATAGAATTTGATCTGGGTAATCATCTTCTGGCAAATCATAGAGGCGAGTTAATGAAAATGCCTGTGGGTAAAGGCTCAATGGAAATTAGAATAGATTACGCCATACAACAGACAAAGAGGATGATAGCCGCGCAGTACGATGACGAGGATGCTGAATCTAATGACGATGAACAATAGCATATCACATAGTGAAATAATATCCGGAAATGTAGATTTTATTCTATCTCATTTTCAGGAGCCTATGTTTCCGAGAAAGATCATGACTAAACGACTTGGACATCAGAAAGAAGTCTTTAGCAAGCAAGAAGCATTGAAATATTTCGAGTCTTCAGATTATAAGGATTGTCGGATCAATGCATATCCTTCATTTACAAATTATCAGGGGATTACTCGAGTCGCGCCAAGTTTCGTGATGATAGATTTAGATCTTAGAGATTTTGGTAATTCAAGAGATAATCTCGATAGAGGACAAAATAAAATCCTTAAGAGAATTAACGCTCTCACACGAGGCTATTCAACCGTATTATGGACAGGTAATGGTTACCATATCTATCAGCCAATGGAGGGATTTATTTTAGAAGAGGAAGAAAGATTTGCAAGACTGAGGGAACTAGATGGAAAAGATCTGACATCAAAATTCATTCATTTCGCAGAAGAGTATCTAACAAATAAAAAAGAAGATCCTCAGCATAATCCTACAGTAAACTCATGTCTTGTCAGAGTCCCTGGGACGATTAATTCTAAATGCGCGCAGGAAGTTAAAATAATACAACGATGGGATGGTCAAAAGCCACCGATAAATTATCTGTTGCGTTATTTTCGGGTATGGCTGATCAATGAAAAGATGCAACGTAAACTAATAGATAGTAAAAGGGCGCAGACCCAGACAGCCAATCCAACGATAATCCCATGGATCGAAAAACTATTGCAGATTCCATTAGATGATCATAGGAAATTTGTTGTTTGGCGCATCCAATCTCCATACCTTATTAATATTAGAAAATACTCTGTAGAAGAAGCTTCCAACCTGATTAAAAATTGGCTTGATAAATGCAATCAGTTAAAGTCCCTGGATTTTAATCCCAATTATATGATCAAATATAATATCAATTCCGCAAAGAGAAATGGTTATCTACCTATAAGTCTAGAAAAGTTAAGGATAGAAAACACATACTTGTATAATATGCTGGCTAAATCTAAGGTAAATAACAAGCTCACATATTCGTAATCACAAACAGCCGATAATGACTCTTTTTTATCTTTAGAATAACAGGACATGTGGGGCTAATTATGACGATTATTGCAATTGTAGCGAATTCGAAAAGATGGTTGGTTATGATGGTATTGGGTATTACAAGCCTGAAGACGATCGCTCTTGCGAAAGCAAGCGATTTCCCAAGATTGGTAGAAATGTCAAAATCTCCGGTCTCTCTCTAATAGATATTGATATTGGGAGTACAAACGATCAAGGGTCTAGTTCTTCTGGTGGCCATAGTAGTAGTGGTAGTAGTCATAGCAATAGCAAAAACAAGAAAATAAAAGACTAGCTAACTGACATGACGGAACTATATTGCGACTACAACGACTTTGAAATGGTAGTTGATTACAATGATATCCTGTATTGTAGACCTGAAGCCGATAGGTTTAACACCATTATAAAGCAAGGTTGGTATATCAGATCTTAGATTGGCTCATATTAGTCGCAGTGGCGGCAGCAAAAAGAGTATAGGAATCATAATTCTTGTCATGGTGATTATCTCTGTCTTTATTATTGTAATGTGGGGCTTCATCTGGCGCTTTGATCACACGCAAGAAGTTGTGAGTAAAAATAAATATTGTAAACCTGCAACTTTTGATAGAGATGGTCTTCCAATGCTATGGGAGTGCCCAAAATAGTATGACCTTTTCAAAACATAATAAAGTTTGCTAGCATTAAATCCTAGTACATAAATCTGTATCAGCTTACTCTACCGTATCAGATTCATGTAACCAAAGCGCAGCAAATAATGTCAATAATGGAGTACCAACTGCTGGAAAACCAGAAACTACAGGAACTCTATTGGTTAATAAAGTCTGTATCGATCCACGTTGTAGAAGCGCAGCATTTGAAATAACTGTTACGGGCAATAACCCTCAGCCACAGGACTTTACTCTAAGGGGTGGAGAGAGCCAGTCTGTTACACTAGGTCCCGGTAGTTTCGTAATATTAGATATTGGCATATCCAGAATTAATGAATAAAAACTCCAATGAGAAGATTTCCAGTTCCCAATCCAGGGACAATGATCGGAGTTCTCACACCTGACTCTATGGTTATAATTGTTGGTTGAGTCTGGCCATTCAATCCATTAATTGTTAATTTGAATTCACCTCCACTTGACTGACTGAGGGTAAGTGTGGCATTTCCGATTTCAGTTGAGACATTTGTATCCAAACCAATAACTAAGCAAAGTTCTA
>JANWJI010000171.1 GCA_025449515.1 Nitrososphaeraceae archaeon
AATCCATCTTCCAAAGAAAGCTCCATACCTTAATCCAAATGAAAGAAAGGTAAACCAGCTGATAAAGTCATGTGTATGTGCGAATAGGTTTTATGAAAATATAGAAGATCAGAAAGCCGCAGTATCACTATATATGGATGAGCAGTTTGGAACGTGGATTGATGATGATGGTGGTCTATACTATGACACTTGACTTATCATATGAATCCGCCGCTCGTTAGATGATAACCGAGTCCTATCTACTACGTCATGAAATGGAAATCGCCCCAGGAGGTTCGCTACCACGCTAGACCATGCACCTTCCGAAAAAACCGCTGAATTATTTACTTACACAAATCTTATATATTAATTATATATCTTTGCTGCTATAGAGATAGAGAAATTTATATACCAAATATATATACTTTTCTATGTTGGGCGGCAGGCCTATATGTTATCCAAAAAAGTAGAAATGATGGCTCAGGATTACACTGTAGATTTTTCTTGATCCTATGGATCTTTTGTTGGATTCTATATGACATCACCTACCAGATTATTTGCAGAGGAAGCTCCTTTAGCATTTTTATTTGTCACTATTAGATCCGATCTTCGTACTGCCAGATACTGAAAGCATTGATTCACCTCGCCAAGTCAGCTGGCAACATGCATGGAGCTTCCTATACTTCAAATTCTGATCAAAAATAATTATCAGGCCAAACGAAGTCGTAATTTTAAAGCAATGTCTATCTCCTGAACAGCTTCATCCGTTTGCTTATCGCTTGGTCTTGAGTATTCGTGTAAATTCACAACGCCCCAAAGAACTGAACAACCTAAGCACCTACATCAGAACAAATCTGACTGTGGAGTAAAACCCCTGAATAACCGGTGTTTCTTGATCTGATGCTGCTCTTCGACGCTTAATAAGCTTCCTAATGTTTTGAGTGCCTCAGCTATATGTATTCCATTGTTGAGCATTACACACTCCGCACGCTGCCCCATTATGGCATCGGTAATTTCTGCACGACTTCTAAGACCGCTTTCAGTCAGACTTTCTAGAATCTGAGTTGCCAAGATGACAGGAATATGTGCCGATTCGCACAGACATAAAATATCTTCTTGAACGAATGCCAGATTTTCAAATCCTACTTCAACTGCCAAATCACCTCTTGCAATTAAAATTGCGAATTTAGGCAACTCTAGTCCGGCTAGAAGAATTCTAGCCAAATTATGAGTCGAATCAACTGTTTCTATCTTTGCGACTATACCTAAATCCGGACTACCAAGTTTCGACAATTCCCTTTGCAAGCTACAAACATCTTCTGGATTTTGGACAAAACTTAACCCAACCAAATCCGCATATTCAGCAATAAATTGTAAATTTAGGATATCTTCTTGAGTCAGCGCCGGTAACATAATAGAAGAATCTGGAAAATTAATACCCTTATGTGACTTGATTTCAGCTATCAGGCCTTTGGGCGAAACGATTTCTAACTCAAGATACTGGTTATTCGATGACCTTACTATCGCCTCAATTTTTCCATCGTCTATGAATACCCTGTGACCAACCAAAACTCGGTGAAGTACCTCCGGATGGGTACAACTAATGCCAGCAGGCGTACCGTCAAGTTTATTAGCCAAATGGCCCAGCCTTGAACTATCCCTGTAAATGCGCAACGTATTTCCAGCCTCAACATTAATTTCAATTGGTTGTGGCATGATTCGGCCAATTGTAAACGAACATTTAGTATCATTATTAGCAACATTATTTGATTGACATTCTAACTTTATGCCCTCCTTCAAATATGCTGTATGTTCTAATCCAATGCGCACTTTCGATGGACTTATGCGTTCAAGGACAGTCATGATGCGTAGCCGCTCATCCCTTGCATCCCTGAAAGTTATTTTCTGGCCAATCTGTAAACTGCCTAATCCACCATAATCGATTTTTGATATTGCAATAACGAAGCTAGACGGTGCATCTTCAATGCTAATTGGTTTTGTTATGTTCGCTTCACTGTCCAAAAAGCCCTCAACAAATCGAATGGGGCGCCCATGAAGATCTTTTAATACCGTAATTTTTAGTGGACTGACTTTATTCTCCATCTGACCTGTGCGAATTTTAGGACCTCCCAAATCCATTAAAATAGGACACTCATGTCCAACTTTCTTTCCGCGTTCAATTAATCGTTGTTCTGAAATGCGTATTGATTCGATTAGCAGCTTCCATTCTCTCTTTGTGTTGTGGGCACAATTAATTCGAACAAGATCCAGTCCGTTCTCAAGAAGCAGCTCAATTAGGTCATATTGAAAAATATCAGAGGCATCAAGAGTTACCATTATTCGTGTCCTTCTTCTCTTCCCAGGGGGACCAAACATCAGTTGTGTCCGGTTGTTCAATATCGAACTGCCGTCTTGTGCAGTAACCTTACACGGTGTCTCGTGACCGAGTGGCGGTATTCCAAAATGCTTGAGAACCTGTTCCATGCTGAAAAGTACATTACTTTCAATCATTCCTAATGAAGAAAGACCCTGCTGATCTAGGCGTATCTGTAAGTCTGATATGTCATGCTTTCTTAATGCCAAGTAGCAAAGCAGATTGTCTCGACTACATTCCTTTTCGCGTGTGCCAGGCCCAAACTTAATCCTAGAAATCGTCTTTTTAGCACATTCTATCGTATTAACATATAATGTATGAAGTTCTTTACCAAGGCTTTCGAAATCTTCTTCATGAATCCTAGCCAATGCTCACGTTTTTCATGCCGGGCGTCCGTTAAGTCTTTTACTCCATTGGATTTTATCTACTAGAATTTCTCATACCTTACATATTTCAGAATATCTAGATTTAGACGCCAATTTCCACATTGGTAATTCAGGGTGGAGCATCCAGTTCGTTTGACATTGCCATCCTTGATAACCTATGACCAGATTTCGATTTGCTACTATAAGAGTCAGACCTGCGAATATTCATACTGAAAAATCCTAAATGTTTACCTAGACAGCATTAGTACCGAGTCATGGCAATGCAATAATATACTGGACTTTGAAAACTGACTGGCTAATCCTATGTCGAATAGATAGTCCTGCTTTCAACTAAAGTAAGTATTGGTTAGATCTACGCGCTTACCTCCGTATCTGTAATGTAGACGACCTAGTTGTACCCACGAATAAGATCGTTAATGCAACTTATGGATTAGAAGACAATAGTCTGAAATCAAGTATTGGGAATACTTTTTAATCCAAAGACTCGAACGAAATACTTGTGTCTCCAATTAATATGACCGTAGTGTTGTGAACATTCAACATTCTACCTATTAGCAATATATACGAAAGATCGAAACCAGATGCGCTTATTGACGCTCCAACATGCATTCTAGGTATAAGAGAAAATCGAACACCCTACTAAGTTGTCGAATGGCTAGAAGATTTTCTGAGCGTGATGAAATTTTATTTTTACCAAGGCCTGAATATAGAGATTGGCAGAATATAATTCCAAAAAAATTTGAGAAACACCCAAGGTCTAATAGGAATCATTAGAAGATGTCCAAGCAACGAGATTGCTCTAAAAAAAATACCATGTGCAAAAATTGCATTAACTAACGTCTCTGTTCTTGGATCTTTCTTCTCAAATATCCAATAAATGGACTTAACCCAGCAGGCGTAGTAATGTCTGTGGTCTCAACCGTATGTTTTCTTCCGTTATCTGATTCCAATGTAATCTTATATCTTAAATAATCGGCAGCATCTGGATTTGGTTGGCCAGTGTTGTTAGGTAAATCATAGAAATTCGAAGTATTGATCAGTGACTGGACCACTTGAACTTCCGAGGAGGGTAAAAAATTGGTGTCTAAATTAATTTTTTTAGATAGACCAGCGATTCCTCCACTCTGTTCAAAAGAAATTCTCAATTTGTATCAAGTGATCACCGAGCAATGAATTAACTTTTTGTCTTTCAAAGTCATCTCATTATAATCCTAGGTCTGACATTTGCGACCAGGTCAGGTTTTTCGGCATCAATGCCAGCCTCCCTCCAGGCGTTGAATATTGCGTTCTCTTCTAGGCTTCCTTCACCAAACAGGGAGCCCGCAACATCAAAAGTGTGGTTTGCTGCATCTTGAAATCCCGAGTTGTGTCGAAGCCTGGCTGTATTCGCAATATACCATACTTTACCAATCTTCTCCCATGATCGCCCGCCCACACTCTTACACGCCAGATAAAACGCATAATTTGCTATGCCCGATGAGGTATGGACATCCATGTCAGGCCTATAGTCTCGATAGTTTTTGATTTGATCATCGTACGGATTAGCCGTCCCCGGATCCCTCATTGAACGAAGTGCATTACCACCCGTCATCAACCCCTCCCCTATTAACCAGTGAGCAGCATCGACCGTCTGATTGCTTGTCCATTGTGAAATCATTACACCAAAACAATCTGACATAGACTCATTCAATCCTCCCGACTCACCTACATAATCAAGGTTAGAGGTATGGTTAGTTACTCCGTGCGTCATTTCATGGCCCATAACGTCAAGAAGTTCTGCCAGTTTATGTTTCTCAAAATCAACATCGTCACCATCGCCATAAACCATCTGACGCCCGTTCCAAAAGGCATTATCGAAATCCCTAGCAAAATGGACTGACGAAACCATTGGCATACCATGATTGTCCAACGAATTTCGATTAAATACCTTCTTGTAAAACTCGTACACGCTGCCGGTATTATTGTAAACATTGTCACCGTCCAAATCGCCTGTCTCACCTCCGCTTTCCTGACGCACAAGCCTACCAGGAAGTTCAGTCTGAGTTTGCGAGTTTTGTATATCATAGATTTCTCGCCGCATTTCTGCGAGTCCCGATGCCGCAAAGCCACGCAATCCCGCTAAAGCCATTCTCTGTCCCCGTATAAACTGGGTGATTTTGAGGGTATATATGGCCCTGTCACGCTGTTCTGCACTTCCATCCTTAATCTTATGCTCAACGGCCGCAGCAGTAGTACAAGGAAAATGATATATAAAAATAGTAATGATGGGATGTGGCCATTTTTGTTCTCTGTGCCTGATCTCATACAAAGTATTGCCAGAGCATAAAAACCCTGAATATGCAATGACAACTTAGAGCATTATTCTGATACCTCTCTGAGTATTATCCTTCACATACTTATGAAATTCCTCAACAATGATTGCGTTTGTACAGTTAGGTATCCACCCAATCTTTGAAGCCATAGTCGACAGTTTCGTTGGCAGGGCTGGAATATCTATTATAATGCAATATTCGGTATTTGAACCCGTATACATAATGGGCCCAAGGGACTAATAATCAAATTTGACTCGATTTAGGCCCAGTTGTTTTTATAACTATATTTTATTCTATAGGTTGATTCTATTGATAAGCCAATTACTTAACAATCGGTAAACTAAAGAAAAATGTGGCCCCTTTTTCATCAGTATTATTTTCAGCCCATATCATTCCACCGTGAGCTTCAACAATAC